>JAABRX010000082.1 GCA_011390675.1 Trueperaceae bacterium
GACGTAGCGGGGCCGGTCGGCGAGCTGTTCTTGCGCGAGGCCGCCACCGGCACCCACCACCTGGTGCCGTTCTTCCGCTTCGAGCGGGCGTGGCGCCGCGAGCAGGCGCCGTTCGCCGATGAAGACGCGGCCCTCGCCGCAGCCGTGGACGCCTACCTAGGGCGCTCGTAGGCCACGCGCCCGCCGACGAGGGTCGCCCGTGGCCAACCCTTCAGCACCTCGCCGGCCCACGGCGAGAACTTGGCCTTGGACGCGAAGGCGGCGGGGTCGACCGGTGCCTCCGCGTCCAGGTCGAGCAGCACCACATCGGCGGGCATGCCCGCCTCCAGCGTCGGTTCGGTCCAGCCCATCACGCGCGCCGGACCCGCCTGCATCAGGTCGAGCAGCCGTGCCAGCGTCACCTGGCCGGTGGCCACCAGGCGCGTGTACAGGAGCGGGAACGCGACCTCGATGTTGGGGAGGCCGAACGGCGCCTCGAGCAGGTCGCGGTCCTTCTCGGCGCGGGTGTGCGGGGCGTGATCGGTCCCGAGGCAATCCACGACGCCGCGGTTGAGCGCGTCGATCAGGTACGCCACGTCCGAGGCCTCGCGCAGCGGCGGCGCGACCTTGAACACCGGGTCGAACGCGCGCAGCGCTTCGTCGGTGAGCGTCAGATGGTGCGGCGTCACCTCGACGGTGACGGGCGCGCCCAACTCCTTGAGCGCCTCGACGGCGCGCATCCCGAGCTCGCTCGAGACGTGGGCCAGGTGGACGCGGCAGCCGGTCATGCGCGCGATCATCCCGTCGCGGTAGAGCATGACGGCCTCGGCCTCGGCGGGGTTGCCCGGCAGCCCCAGCTCGTGCGAGACCCGCCCTTCGTGCATCACGCCGCCCTGGCGGAGCGACGGCTCCTCGGAGTGCGTCTGCACCACGAGCCCGAGCTCGGCGGCGTACTCGCAGGCGCGGCGCTGCAGATGGGCGTCGGCGACCGGGATGCCGTCGTCGGTGATCATCACCGCCCCCGCGGCCTGCAGCGCCGCGTAATCGGCGAGCCGCTCGCCCGCCAAGCCGACGGACAACGCGGCCGCGGGCCGCAGCCGCGCCAGCCCGAGCCGCGCGGCGTGGGCCACGAGGTCGGCGACGATCGCCGGATCGTCGACCGTGGGGCTGGTGTTCGCCATCGACACGACGGTGCCGAAGCCGCCGGCCACCGCGGCGCCGAGGCCGGTCACCAGGTCTTCCTTCTCCTCCTGCCCCGGCACCCGCAGGTGCACGTGGGGGTCGAGGAAGGCGGGGGTCGCGACGAGGCCATGGGCGTCGACCTCGAGGTCGGCGCTGCCGTCCAGGTCGACGCCCTCGACGGTGCCGGCGGCGAGCCAGAGGTCGTGGACGCCGTGGTCGCCGCGCGCGTCGATCAAGCGCGCGCCGCGCAGGACGGTGCGGGGGACGGCGTTCGAGGCTTCGGTCATGCCGGGGCTCCGTTCCGGGGGGCGGCGGTCATGCTCGGCCCTTTCCGCCCACGAGCAGCGTGTACAGGACGGCCATGCGCACCGGGACGCCGTTCGCGACCTGCGCCTCGATGACGCTGCGGGGATCGTCGGCGAGCGGCCCCTCGATCTCGACGTCGCGGTTCATGGGGCCGGGGTGCATCACCAAAGCGTCCGGGTGCGCGAGCGCCAGCGCGGCGCGCGACACCTGGTAGCGGGCGCGGTACTCCGCGAGCGAGGGCAGCAGCGGTCCCGCCATGCGCTCGCGCTGCAGCCTCAGCGCCATCACCGCGTGCGCGCCCTCGACGGCGTCGGCGAGGCGGTGCGTCAGGGTCACGCCCGAGCGCTCGCCGAACTCTTCGGGGAGCAGCGTGCGCGGGCCGCACAGCGTGACGTGCGCGCCCAGCTTGGTCCACAGCTCGACGTTGGAGCGCGCGACGCGCGAGTGCGCGACGTCGCCGACGATCGCCAGCTTGACGCCCTCGAACCCGGCGAACTCGGGGAAGCGGGTCTTGAAGGTGTAGGCGTCGAGCAGCGCCTGGGTGGGGTGGGCGCGGCGACCGTCGCCGGCGTTGACGACGCGAGCGTCCGTCCAGCGCGTCAGCTGGTGCGGCGCCCCCGAGGCCGGGTGGCGCACCACGTACAGGTCGGCCTGCATCGCGTCGATCGTGCGCAGCGTGTCCTTGAGCGACTCGCCCTTGCTGAGGCTGCTGGCGCCGGCCGCGAACGAGATGACGTCGGCCGACTGCGCGCGGGCGGCGCGTTCGAACGAGAGCCGCGTGCGCGTGGAGTTCTCGAAGAACAGCGTCCCCACCGTGAAGCCCTGGAGCGCCGGCACCTTCTTGATGGTGCGGGTCATGACCTGCGCCATCACGTCGGTGGTGTCGAACAGCGCGGCGATCTGCTTGGGCGTCCAATCGGCGAGGTCGAGGAGGTGTTTGGGGCGGGGGGCGGCGTCGGCGTCGGCCGCCGCGCTCACGCTTCGGCCTCGACCTGCTCGAGCAGTTCGACCCCGTCGGCACCGTCCGTCTCGGTCAGGCGCACCTTGACCAGCTCGGTGCGCGCGGTGGGGACGTTCTTGCCCACGTAGTCCGCGCGGATCGGGAGCTCGCGGTGCCCGCGGTCGACCAGGACCGCGTACTGGATGACCTTGGGGCGCCCCATGTCCACGAGCGCATCGAGCGCCGCGCGGGCGGTGCGGCCGGTGTACAGCACGTCGTCGCAGAGCACGATGCGCATGCCGGCGACGTCGAACGGGACCTCGGTCTTGCGCACGATCGGCTGGAGCGCGATCTCCGTGAGGTCGTCGCGGTAGAGGGTGATGTCGAGCTTCCCCGTGGGCGGTCGCATCCCCTCGAAGCGCTCGATCAGGTCGGCGAGGCGCTCGGCGATCGGCACGCCACGGGTGTGGACGCCCACCAGCGCGAGGCCGTCGGCGCCCTTGTTGCGCTCCACGATCTCGTGGGCGATGCGCGTCAGCGCGCGCACCACTTCCTGGTCGTCCATGAGGGTGGCTTTGTGGTTCGTCGTCATGCGGGCTCCTTCTCGGTCTCGCGGGACCGGGTTAAAGGACGGAAAGGCCGGCGGAGCCGACCGCGGTCATGCTACCCGACGCTCGTAGACGGCGCGAGGAGTGGCGCGATGCACGACCGCCCCAGGGATCGGAACGACTACGATGGTGGTGAACGAATCGTGCTGCCGCTGGGGCGGGAGGACGTCATGGAGGGTCGCCGGGATCGAATCGGTCGGTCGGGTGGCAAGGGCGCCGTGTGCCGTGGGCTGGACGAGGCGCCCGGTCGTCGCGGCCGGTGGCGGATCGTCGGCCGCATCGCCGTCGGGCTGCTGGCGGTGCTCCTCGTCGGCTGCCCCAGCGCCGTCGATCCCCCGGCGACGACCGTCACCGTCGAGGGCCGGGTGCTCGCGGTCGACGGCACACCGCTGGCGGGTGTGTTGGCCCACGCCCAGGGGGCGCTCACGACCACCGAGGCGGATGGCGCGTTCCGGCTCGAGGGCATCGCGCCGCCGTACACCCTGACGCTCGGCTCGGGGGGCGCGGATGCCTGGGTCCACGCCTACGAAGGGCTCACCAGCACGGCGCCCCTCCTCGTTCCCACCGGACCGACGTCGGGCGGCTACGTCGCTGGGCTCACCGGCACCCTGCTGGGCCTCGGCGCGTTGCCCGATGGCGAACGCGTGTTCGTTGGCGTCGAAGGCATCTCGGCCCCGGTGCTCGGTTACGGGTCCGCGCCGGTCGGCGCCACGAGCTACTCGGGTTCGGCCACCTGGAGCCGGTCCGGTGCGACGGCGCTGGCCCGCCTGCACGCGCTTCGGATCCAGATCGACGCCGAGGGGCGCCCCCTCGCGTACTTCGGGTACCACACCTCCGACGTGGCGTTGGTGCACGGCGCGACCGCGACGACCGACGTCCTGCTGAACCAGCCGGTCGCCGACTCGCGGCTCGAGGGGACCGTCGCGGTGGCCGGCGGGGGCACCCTCGCCGGTACGCACTTGATGGCGAGGTTCGGCGCGTCGTTCGGCCTGCCGTTCTACGTCGAGCCGGCGGCGACGGCGGTGAGCGTGCCCGCGCCCGCGATCGGGGACGGCAGCGTCCTGGTGGTCGCGGAGGCCACGTACGCCCACGGGAAGACGCTGGCGTGGACGTCCGTGCCGGTCGGACCGACCTTCGCGCTCGAGGTGCCGCCGCCGCCCCAGCTGCTGGCGCCCGTGCCCGACGCCGCGGGCGTGACGACGGCCGACGAGTTCCGCGTCGAGGGCGGCCCGGCTGGCGCCAGGCTGTTCGTGTGGCGACCCGCAGCGGCGGCCGACGGCCCGGCGCTGGCACTGACGACCGCTGGCGACACCGCGCGGCTTCCAGACGTGACGCCGTTGGGCTTGGCGCTGGGACCGGGGGGACGGTACTCGTGGAGCGTCCACGCGGTCGCTGCCGAGAACTACGCGGCGGCGATCAGCGCGCCCTTGATCGACCGCGGTCTGCTGGTCTTAATGCTTCCGGAGACGGTCCCTCAGGACGGCGCCATCGCGACCACGTCGAACCGGAACTTGACGTTGGCGCCCTGAGGGCCGACCGCCGTCACGTCGAGGGTCTCGCCTGCTCACGGTGCCCGGGCAACACAAGGTTCAGCACCACACCCACGATCCCCGCCAGCCCGATGCCCTCGACGGTGAACTCGCCCAGGTGGAACGCCATGCCGCCCACCCCGAACACGAGGATGACGGCCATGATCACCAGGTTGCGGGTCTCGGCGAGGTCGACCTGCGCCTTGACGAGCGAGGAGGCCCCGACCACCACGATCGAGCCGAACAGGATCACCAGGATGCCGCCCATGACCGGCGTGGGGATGGTCTGCAGCACCGCGCCGAGCTTGCCGACGAAGGCGAGCACGATCGCGAACACCGCGGCGATCACCATGACGATCGGTTGGAAGGCCTTGGTGAGCGCGACCGCGCCGGTGACCTCGGAGTACGTGGTGTTCGGCGGTCCGCCGAGGAAGCCGGCGAGGCTGGTCGCGAGGCCGTCGCCGAGCAGCGTGCGGTGCAAGCCGGGCTTCTCGAGGTAGTCGACCCCGGTCACGCCCCGGATGGCGATCACGTCGCCGACGTGCTCGATGGCGGGCGCGATCGCGACCGGCAGGATGAACAGGATGGCGGGCAGCGAGAAGGTGGGCAGCACGAAGGCGGGCATCGCGAGCCAGGCCGCTTCGCGCACCGGCGTCAGGTCGACCATCCCGAGCATCGCGGCGAACGCGTACCCCACCACCACGCCCACGAGGATGGGCACCAGCTTGGCCATGCCGCGGGCGAACATCGCGGTCGCGATCGTCGCGACCAGCGACACCAGCGCGACCGCGATCGCCCGGCCGGAGTAGTCGCCGACCGCCATGCCGGTGGCCATGTCGACCGCCACGGGCGCGAGCGCCAGGCCGATCACCATGATCACCGGACCGGTGACCACGGGCGGCAGCACGCGGTGGACGATGGCCTGCCCGCGCCAGCGCACCAGGGCGGCGAGCCCCACGTAGACGAGGCCGGCGGCGACCAGCCCCGACAGCATGGCCGAGACGCCGAACTCGACGACCCCGTAGGCGATGGGTGCGATGAAGGCGAACGACGAGGCCAGGAACACCGGAACCCGGAAGCCGGTGACCACGTGGAACACCAGCGTGCCGGCTCCGGCGGTGAACAGCGCGACGTTGGGGTCGAGGCCCGTCAAGAGCGGCACCAGCACCAGGGCGCCGAACGCCACGAACAGCATCTGGGCGCCGACGAGCACGGTACGGGGGGAGAGGGCGGGGGACGCGGACTGGGTCACGGGACCTCCTGGAAGCGATGGGCTGGAGGGAGCGTAGCCCGACCACCCCGGCCCTGGCACGGGACTTCGCGGACTTCGGCAGGACTTCAGCGGGACTTCAGCGCCGTGCGGTCTCCTGACCTCAGGAGGAACCACCCATGAATCATCCCTTCCGAGCCCTCGCCTTCACCCTCGTCGCCGCCCTCGCCTTCACCGCCTTCGCCGACGACGAACTCAACTTCGGGATCTTCGACGACGACGGTCGCATCGTTGGCACCGTCGAGGTCGAGTACGACGACGACCGCTCCATCGAGGTCGAGCTGCTCCGCGGCTTCGAAGGCTTCGTGCGGATCGTCGTTCCGGGCGCCGACGGCGTCAACCAGGTCTTCGACGGTGCGATCGGCATCAACGGCCTGACCGTGATCGTGGACGGCTTCTTCGTCGACGCCGCCGAGTTCATGGCGCGCTTCGGTGAAGACTTCCGCGTGCGCATCGAGCTCGAGGACGAGCTCGACGAAGACGACGTGCGCGATTCCTTCGGTCGCGACGATGACGACGATGACGATGGCGATCGCGACGACGATTACGGCCGCGACGACGATGATGACGACGACGGCGATCGCGACGACGATTACGGCCGCGACGACGACGACGATGACGATGGTGATCGCGACGACGACGGGTCGGACGACGACGATGATGACGATGACGACGACGATGATGATGATGACGACGATGACGACGATGACGACGATGACGACGACGATAGCGACGACTGAGCGCCGCATCTGAACGCACGAGCGACGGCACGCCGGTCCGCGAGGTCCGGCGTGCCGTCGCTCGCCAAACGCCTTGCACTCGACCGGTGTAGCCTGGAGGCCACCCCATGAACCGCCGTTCGCCCCGAACGCTCCTCGCTTCGATCGTCCTGGTAGGGGCTGCGTGCCTTGCCGGTACGGCGTTCGCGTGGGCGCCTTCGGGCACCGAGCTCCTCATGACCGACGTCGCCGCCCGCGCCCTCGTCGGGTACGGCGTCCGCCAGGACGATCGGCTCGTCCTGCAGGTGTCGGTCGAGCGCGCGTCGTTGCGCGTCCTGGTCGCCGTGCCGGGCTCCGATGCCCGGACGATCGTCGGCGAGATCGCCGAAGGTCGGGTGTGGCTCTTCGAGCGAGGCGGCTGGCGCGACCTCGCCACGCTCCTCGAGGCGGACGGGCTCACCCTCGTGCTGCGGACCGAGGACGGGCGCGAGGTGACCATCGCGCCGGCGCCGGGCACGCGACCGCCAGGCGCGTCGACCCCCGTCGACGCAGCCGGTGCGGCGCCGCCCGCCGGGGGCATCCAGCTCGGTGGCGACGAGGACGACCCTGGCGGCGGGCTCGAGGATCCGGACGATGACGATGACGACGATGACGACGATGACGACGACGAGGATGACGAGGACGACGACGACGATCCGGACGACGACGACGATGACGACGACTGACCGCGCCCATCTGCTCGTCGTCGAGGACGACCCTCGGCTGCAAGGACTGCTGCGCGACGCCTTCGCTGCGGCCGGGCACCGCGTCACCGTCGTCGGCACCGGGGGTGAGGGTCTCGAGGCCGCGCTCGATGGCGGCGTCGACTTGGTCGTGCTCGACCTCAACCTGCCCGACGTCGACGGCGTGGAGGTGGCGCGCCGCTTGCGGGCCGATGGCGACGTCGCGATCCTGATGCTCACCGCCCGCGGCGACGTGGCGAGCCGGGTGGAGGGTCTGTACGCCGGCGCCGCCGATTACGTGACCAAGCCCTTCGACGTCCAGGAGCTGCTCGCGCGCGTGCACGTGCGCTTGCGCGAGCGCCGCACGACGGACGCCGCCGTGGCGCACGCTGGCATCGAGCTCCGGCCCGACACGCTGAGCGTCGTGACGAACGTCGGTGCCGCCGTGCTGCCCGAGCTGGAGTTCGAGCTGTTGCGGCTCCTGCTGGGCCATCCTGGGCGGGTGTGGTCGCGCGACGACCTGGAGCGCAAGCTCTACGGCGACGACCTCCCGGAATCGAACACCGTCGAGGTGTTCGTCTCCAAGCTGCGCAAGCGCCTGCGGGCGCTCGGCGTCGCCGACGACCTCATCCGAACGGTCCGTGGCAAGGGATACACGGTGCTGTGAGCGGTGGCGACCGGGTGGGGTCGGTGCCGCGCGCGCCGCGGCGACTGCGTGCGCGGCTCGGCTTCATCGTCGTCGGCACGGTCGTCCTGGCGCTCGCGGTCACCGGCATCTCGGTCGACCAGGTGTTCGCTCGGCTGCAGCGCGCCGCCCTAACCGACCTGCTCGAGCGCGACCTGGAGCGGGTGCGCGCGGTCGTGCGCGGCGGCACCCTGGGTCAGGACTTCATCGCGGACGGGAGCGGCGGCGTGCGGCTCCAGTTCGTGTCCAACGGGGGCAGCGTGCTGCTCCCCGATCCGGAAGCCGAGGCCATCGCGCTGGTCGACGCACCGACGGTGCTGCCGGGGCCGCTCGGCCGCGAGCTGGTCACGGCTGGCGCGTGGGTCCTCCCTTCGGGGCTCGAAGCGGGGACGGTCCGCGTGGCGCTCGACCTGCGCGACGTCGACGCGGCCCAGCGCGAGCTCCGCTTCGCGCTCGCAGCGACGGGCGCGGCGGTCGCGCTGCTGGCGGGGGTCGGTGCGCTGTGGCTGCTCGCGCGCGCGCTCCGCCCCCTCGCGGGCCTGGCGCGAGAGGCCGCCGCCATCGACGCCGCCGCGCCGCGGCTGGCCGAGTACCGCGGCCCCGAGGACGAGGTGGCCGAGGTCGCGCGGGCGCTGAACGCGGCGCTCGGCGCCATCCGCGAGCGGCAACAAGCCGAGCGCGACGCCCTCGCCGAGGTGGCCCACGAGCTGGCGGCGCCGCTCACGGTCGTGGCGGGGGAGCTGCGCCAGGTCGCCGCTGCCCGCCCCGACGACCCGCGGGTGCGCGCTGCGAGCGTCGCCGCCGACGAGCTGCTGCACACCAGCCAAGACCTCCTGACGCTCGCTCGCGGCGAGCTCGAGCGCGCGCCCGAGATCGAGCTCGTCGACGCCGGCGAGGTCGCGGCCTCCGTCGCCGCGAGCTACCCCGGCGTCGGCTTCGTGGCCGATGGCGCCGACGCGCGCGTCTTCGCGCACCCGGACCGGTTGCGGCAGGTCGTGCGCAACCTGGTCCGCAACGCCGTGCAGGCCGCCGGCGCCGAGCGCGTGCGGGTCACGGTGGCGGGCGGTGTGGACGCCGTGCGGGTGGCGGTCGCGGACGACGGCCCCGGCATGGCGCCCGAAGTGCTCGCGCGGGTGTTCGAGCGCTACGTCAGCGGCCGCCCCGGCGGCGTGGGGGTCGGGCTCGCGGTGGCGCAGCGGATCGTCGCGAGCTTCGACGGGCGCATCGAGGCGCGGTCGACCCCCGGCGTCGGGAGCGTGTTCGAGGTGGTGCTGCCGGGTTGGGCGGGGCAGGTGGAGGACGTCGCCGAGGACGGGTGAGCGCGGTGCGCGCGGGGTACGGGAGCGCCGCACCACGAGGATGCGCTTCGGTGCGACCAGCGCGACCAACGCCGTCACCGGCGCCGCCGCGGCGATCCGCGCGTGGTACCCTCCAAGCGACCCCGTGCTCGCATGGATCGCGTCCAGCACGCGATCCATGCGCCTGACACGCAGAGAGGACCCCTCATGGCCCGAACCTTCGGCAACCTGATCGCCGGCAAAGAAGTCGGCAGCCCCACCACCTTCGAGAGCCGCAACTCGAGCGACCACGCCGACGTCGTCGGCGTCTTCCCCGAGGCGACGCGCGAGCAGGTGCGCGAGGCCTGCATCGTCGCGCGCGACGCCTTCCCGGCGTGGTCGAAGACGCCGGCGCCCATCCGGGGCGAGCTGATCGGCCGCTTCGGCGAGGCGCTCACGCGCGAGAAGGAGCCGCTGTCGCGCCTCGTGACGCGTGAGATGGGCAAGACCCTCAAGGAGGCGCGCGGCAGCGTGCAGGAGGCGATCGACACCTGCCGC
>JAABRX010000083.1 GCA_011390675.1 Trueperaceae bacterium
CGACGCCGACCTCGACAACGCCGTCCAGGGCGCCGTGTTCAGCGCCTTCGCCACCGGTGGCCAGCGCTGCACCTCGGCCGGCAACGTCATCGTCGACGCGCCGATCTACGACGCCTTCGTCGAGCGCTTCCTGCCGCAGGTCGCGCAGCTGCGCATCGGCGACCCGAACCAGGTGCCGGACGTCATGTACGGCCCCTTCATCAACCAGCGCTTCTTCGAGAACTGGCTCGCCCACTACGACGTCGGCGCGGCCGACGGCGCCACCAAGCTGTACGGCGAGGGTCGCATCACCGCGGACGCCCAGCCGGCCGGCTGGGCCGGCACCGACCCCGAGGCGGCCTACTACGGCTGGCCGACGGTGTGGGCCGACGTCCGACCCGGCATGAAGATCTTCCAGCACGAGACCTTCGGCCCGACGATCAACCTGGTCCGCGTCGACGGCATCGACGAGGCGATCGAGGTCGCCAACGCGGTCGACTACGGCCTCTCCAGCGCGATCTACACGATGAACCGCGACTGGGCGTTCCAGTTCAAGGACCGCATCGAGTCGGGCATGACCTCGATCAACAACACGACGAACGGCGCCGAGGCGCACCTGCCGTTCGGCGGCGTCAAGGGCTCGGGCAACGGCACCCGCGAGTCCGGCATCTGGGTGCTCGAGGCCTACACCTACTGGCACGCGGTCAACGACGACGTGTCGGGCAAGCTGCAGCTGGCCCAGATGGACACGGCCTACGCCGAGCCCAAGGGGGCCGTGGACGTGGCGTCGCTGATCTGACGCCTCGCGGGGCTGGCGTACGGGTGCGATGGCTCGTGTGGTGGCGTGCTGCCCGGCCCGCCGCGCCGCGGCCGGGCTGCTACCCTCTGCGCATGCGCTCGATCGTGCTCGCGTGCCTGCTCGCCCTCGCCTCCGGCGCCTGGGCGCAGGTCTGCGTCGACGAGCTCCGGCGGGCCCTGCCTGACACGGACGCCACGCCGGGCCAGGCCGCCGCGTCGCTGCTGGCGCGCGCGGTGCAGCTCGTCGAGCCGGCGCTGCCGCCCTCGCGCGGGGGAAGCGGCCCGATCGAGGGGGCGGGCGCCGCGGCCGCCGCGGTCACCTACCTGCACCAGCGGGGCCTGCTGCCGGGCGGGTGGACGCCCGAGGGCCACACGCCCGAGGGGTGGGCGGCGATGCTCGACCGCTTCACCGGCGGCTACCGCGTGAGCGCACCGGCCGCCGGTGGCGCCGACCGCGAGACCATGCTCGACGAGGCCGCCCGCGCGCTCGAGGCCGTCGCCGACGCGGTGCGGCCGCTGCCCGTGTTCGCCGTCGACGCCCAGCGCCGGGTCACCTTCTTCGCCGTCATCTGGAACTGGACGCCGTTCCCGCGGCTGCTGCTGTTCCGGCCGCCGGCGGACCTGGCGCTCGCCGGCGACGCGCGCACGCCCTCGGAGGAGGCCGCCGCGCCGGTGCTGGCGGCACTGAGCGGCTGCGCCCTGTCGTTCGACCGCTTCGTCTACGCCGACGAGTCGGCCGCGCTGCGGCTGTTCGTGGCGCAGGGCGCGTCGACGCTGCGCGTCCTCGGCAGCGAGCCCGACGCGGCCGGGGTGCCCGACGAGTTCGGCGCCGACGACGTCGTCGCCGCCCTGACCTTCCGTGCCCCGCAGCTCGACGGCGTGCGGGTGATGAGCGCGGCCATCGAGGGCCCGTCGCCCGGCTTCGGGTCGGTGCTCGGGGTGCTGCTCCAGGTGCGCACTAACGTCGGGCTCGAGGGCGCGCTGCGGTCGCTCGCGCTGCCCTGAGCCGCTGCCGCAGCGACCACGGCCGGCGGGGCACGGACCCGCGGCTTCAGGTTCGCTTCAGCCGCGCTTCAGCCCGACTTCAGCGTGCGGGCGTCTCATGGGTCTCGAAGGAGGAGACCCCATGTCCCGAACCCTGAACACCCTGCTCGCCACCCTGCTCGCCGCCCTCGTCTTCCACGCCGCCGCCACCGAGTTCCGCCTCACCGTGATCGACGAGGTGGACGCCCTGGTGGGCGTCGGCAAGGTCGAGGTCGAGAGCGACGAGATCGAACTCGAGCTCGACCTGCTGCGCACCATCGGGGGCTTCGTCGACGTCGTCGTCGAGCTGCCCGGCGCCGATCCCGTGCTTTACCCGGCCTTCTTCGGGGGCGCCGGCCTGATCGTCATGATTGGCCCGGACGATTGGCTCGACCTCGCCGCCTTCGCCGCGACCTTCGGTCAGGGCCAGCGCCTCGAGATCGAGGTGGAGTTCGAGGACCGGCTCGACCGCGATGACGATCGCTCGGGTCGCGACGATGACGATGACTGGGACGACGATCGCTCCGGCCGCGATGACGATGACGACGACTGGGACGACGATCGCTCCGGTCGCGATGACGATGACGACGATGATGATGACGACGACGGTGACGACGACGACGACGATGACGATGACGACGATGACGACGACGATGACGACGACGATGACGACGATGACGACGACTGATCCACGTTTCGTGTGAGCGGCCGCTGGCGGCGGGACGCACGCGTCCCGCCGCACGGTCGCGTCCAGCGGCGCCCGACGCTGCGGCCGGGCGCCGGCAGAAAGTAGGCTGATGGGGCCATGACACCTTCGACCACTCGACTGCGCGCTTCGCTGCTCGTCGCCGTGCTCCTCTGGGCCGGCGGCGCGCGCGCGCTCAGCCCGGCGCAGGGCATGGAACTGCTGCTCACCGATCTGGGTGCGCGCGGTCTGGTCGGCTACGGCCTGCTGTTCGGCGACGCCCTGACCGTTCGATTGTCGGTGCGCGAGGCGAGCATGCAGGCCGTCGTCGCGTTCGTCGACGGTGAGGTCCGCCTGTGGCACGGCGAACTGCTCGACGACCGCCTGTGGCTGTACGAGGAGGACGAGGGGTGGTTGGACCTGGCCGCGGTGCTGGCGTCCGCGGACGTGGCGCTGCGGCTCCTGTACGACGGCGGTCGCGAGGTCGTGGTGGCGCCGTGGGCCGGCGCGCTGCCGGCGGGCATCGGGCCCGGGCCGCCGCCGACGCCCCAAGACGCCGATGAAGGCGATGACGATCTTGATGACGGCGATGACGGCCGCGATGACGACGATGATGACGACGACGATCGCGATGACGACGACGATCGCGATGACGACGACGATCGCGATGACGACGACGATGATGATGACGATGATGACGACGATGACGACGACGATGACGACGACGACGACGACGATGACGACGATGACGACGACGACGACGACGATGACTGAGCCCCGTCCCTCGCCCCCGCGCGCCTGACGCGCGGCGCCCCTCGGGAGTCGCATGCCGCCCGCACACGTGCTCGTGGTCGAAGACGACGCCAGGCTCAGGGGCCTCGTGCGCGAGGCGCTGGAGGCGATGGGGCATCGCGTGACGGCGGTCGGTACGGGGGGTGACGCGCTCCTGCACGCCCTCGACGGGGGGATCGACCTCGTCCTCCTCGACCTCAACCTGCCCGACGTGGACGGCATCGAGGTCGCGCGTCGGCTGCATGCCGACGGCGAGGTGCCCATCGTCATGCTCACCGCGCGCGGCGACGTCGCGAGCCGCGTCGAGGGGCTGTACGCCGGCGCGGCGGACTACGTGACCAAGCCCTTCGAGCTGCAGGAGCTGCTCGCCCGCGTGCACGTGCGGCTGCGCGAGCGCGGCGCCGGCGAGGCGGCGATCGAGCACGCCGGTCTGCGGCTGCAGAGCGACGTCAGGACGCTGTGGGCCGGTGACGCGCAGGTGACCCTGCCCGAGCGCGAGGCCGAGCTGCTGCGCCTGCTGCTCACCCACCCGGGCCGCGTGTTCTCGCGCGAGGACCTCGAGGCGCGGCTCTACGGCGACGACCTGCCGGACTCGAACACCGTCGAGGTGTTCGTCTACCAGTTGCGCCGGCGGATCAAGGCCCTCGGGGTGGCCGATCCCATCCGGACGGTTCGGGGCAAGGGCTACACGGTGCTGTGAGCATGCATGCGGACGGCGGCGGGGCCGGCGCGGGGGCCGGCGCGGGCGACGGCGCGGGCGACGGCGCACGGGGGCGATCCCCCGTCGCGCCGGCGGCCACGCGCGGGCGCCGCCTGCGCACCCGACTCGGCCTCATCGTGCTCGGGTCGCTGCTGGTGGCCGTGGCGGGCACCGTGGTGCTGGTCGACCAGCTCTTCGGCCGGGCGCAGCGCGGGTCGCTCGAGGACCTGCTCGAGCGCGACCTGCAGCGGGTCCAGGCGTTGGTGGCCGCGGGGACGCTGGGTGCGGACTTCGTGGAGCAGGGCGCCGGGGGCGTCCGCCTGCAGTTCGTGTCCAACGGCGGCACGGTGCTGCTGGCGGCGGACGCCGGCGACCCCATCCCGCTCGCGGCGACGCCGTCGCGGTCGGTCGCGGGCGAGCGCGCGGAGCTGGTCGGCAGCGCCGCGTGGCGGCTGCCGTCGGGCCTCGAGATCGGCACCATCCGCATGGCGCTCGACGTCACCCAGGCCGACGCCGACCGCGCCGCCCTGCGGCTGAACCTCCTCTTCGCCGGGTCCCTGCTGGCGCTGGTGGCCGGTGCGCTGGCGTGGGGGCTGGTGAGCGGCGCGCTGCGGCCGCTGGCCGACCTCGCGCGGCAGGCCGCCGCGGTCGACCCCGCGCGGCCGAGGCTGGCGAGCTACCGCGGGCCCGACGACGAGGTGGCCGAGCTGGCGCGCGCGCTCAACGTCGCCCTGGAGGCGATCGCCGAGCGACAGCAGGCCGAGCGCGACGCGCTGGCGGAGGTGGCCCACGAACTCGCCGCGCCGCTGACCGTGGTGGCGGGCGAGCTGCGGCAGCTGGCGACGGCGCGCCCCGACGACCCGCGCGTGCGTGCCGCCCGGGAGGCCGCCGACGAGCTGCTGCACACCTCGCAGGACCTCCTCACGCTGGCCCGCGGGGAGCTCGACCGGGCGCCGGACCTCAGCGTGGTCGACCTCGCGGAGGTCGCCCGCGGTGTGGCCGACGCGTACCCGGGCGTCGCCTTCGCCGCGGACGGCGCCGACGCCCGGGTGTTCGCGCAGCCGGACCGGCTGCGGCAGGTGGCGCGCAACCTGGTGCGCAACGCCGTGCAGGCGGCGGGCGCCGAGGGCGTGCGGGTGGCGGTGGAGGGCGGGCGCGAGGTCCGCCTGCGGGTCGAGGACGACGGACCGGGACTGACGGCGGAGGCGCTGGCCCGCGTGTTCGATCGTTACGTCAGCGGCCGCGCCGGCGGGGCGGGCGTGGGGCTCACGGTCGCGCGGCGGATCGTGGCGTCGTTCGACGGTCGCATCGAGGCGCGCTCGGAGCCCGGGCGTGGGGCCACCTTCGAGGTCACGCTCCCGGGCTGGTCGTCGCAGGTGGAGGCGGAGCCGGCGGAGGCGTGAGGGCGCGGCGCCGGCCACGGCCCCGGCGTGGCGCCGCGGTCGGATGCCGTAGCATGCGGCGGGGTTGCGGCGGGTTGCCCGGAACCCCGTGGGACGGGAGTCAAGGGTGCCGACGCTGCAGTTCTACGTACCGGATGACGTCGCCGACGCGCTGCGGGCGCGGGCCGAGGAGCGGGGCGTCCCCCTGTCGAGCTTCCTCGGCGAGATCGTGGTGCGCCACCTGCGCCGCGACTGGCCGGAGGCGTGGGTCGACACCGCCGCGGCCGCATGGGACGAGTGGCGCCCGCCCGAGGCGTCGGACGCTGATGGGGGCGACGAGGGCTGACGCGCGGCGCTGCCGGCGTCAACGCCCGAATCTGCGTTGACGTTGCTGGAACGAGCGGATGGCGCGCAGGAAGTCGATGCGCCGGAACTCGGGCCAGTAGGCGTCGCAGAAGTAGAACTCGGCGTACGCCGACTGCCACAGCAGGAAGCCCGAAGAGCGCACCTCGCCCGAGGTCCGGACGACGAAGTCGGGGTCGGGGACGCCCGCCGTGTAGAGGTGCGTCGTGATGTCGTCCGCGTCGAGCTCCGCCGCGGCGGTGGCCAGGTTTTCGCCCCGAGCGGCGCGGTCGAGCAGCGCGGCGCGGACGGCGGTGACGATCTCCTCGCGGCCGCCGTAGCCGAGCGCCACGTGCAGGTGCAGCGCGTCGTAGTGGGCGGTGCCCGCCTCCATCTCGCGCAGCGCGGCCTTGGCGTCCTCGGGGAAGTCGTCGACGTCGCCGATTACGCGCACCCGCACACGGTGCGCGTGCAGTTCGCGGTCGCTGAGGAACTCGCGGGCCTGGGCGGCGAAGATCCGGTGCAGGTGGGCGACCTCCTCCGGCGAGCGGCCCTTGTTGTCGGTGGAGAACCCCCACAGGGTGACGTGGCGGATGCCGAGCTCGAGGCACCAGCGCAGCACGTCGCGCGCCTTGCCGGCGCCGTAGTCGTGGCCCGCCTTGGGATCGAGGCCTATCGCCCGGGCGAAGCGGCGGTTGCCGTCCATGATGATGCCGAGGTGCTGAGGCACCGCGCCGCCCCGCACCTGTGCGAGGAGCCGGCGTTCGTAGAGCCAATAGAGCCAGCTGTTCCACCAGCGCCAGGCCGTGACGCGGTGGTCGGGGGTCCGGGCCGAGGGGGTGCTCGCCGATCCCTGTGCCTGGCCCAGCGCGGGCGGAGGAGAGGGCTCCGTCGGCGGCTCGTGGACGGGGGCGGGCCCGGCTGTGGCCATGAGGCCCTCAGCGTACCCCGAGGGCCGCGAGGGGCGCGTCTCTGGGTGCGCGCTGCCGCGCGGGCGCGCGCGGGTCAGGCGAAGGGCGAGCGGAGCTCGGTCAGCGGCGGCCACCGCGCATCGCGGCCGGAGAGCGTCGGCGCCTCGCCGGGCGCCAGGGGCCAGGCGATCGCCAGGTCCGGGTCGTCCCACGGCAGGCCGCCCTCGGCGGCGGGCGCGTAGCCCGCGTCGACCTGGTAGAGCACGTCGGCGACGTCGGAGGTGACCAGGAAGCCGTGCGCGAACCCCGGGGGCACCCACAGCAGCTCGTGCCGCTCGTCGTCGAGGGCGACGCCGGCCCAGCGCCCGTAGCTCGGCGAGGCGCGGCGCAGGTCGACGACGACGTCGAAGATCGCGCCGCGGACGACGCCGACCAGCTTGCCCTGGGCGTGCGGCGGCGCCTGGTAGTGCAGGCCGCGGAGCGCGCCGCGGCGCGAGCGCGAGTGGTTGAGCTGCACGAACGGGGGCAGGCCCAGCGACTCGGCGGCGTCGGCCCGCCAGCGCTCGACGAAGAAGCCGCGCGCGTCGCCGTGGGGCGCCAGGGCGACGCGCCACACGTCGGGCAGCTCGGGGAGGGGGTGCGCGGTCATCGTGGTCAGGGTACCCGAGCGGGGCGGGCGCGGCGCGGCGGCGTGGGGTCGGGCGCTCGAGGGGCAGCGGATCGAGGCGCGCGGATCACCCCGTGATCGAAACGCCCCGTTTCGATCGTCATGGGATGGTCAGCCCGGCGTCGAGGCGCTAGCATCGTGTCAAGCCGACGACCGGACCGATTCTCCACGCGCCACCAGGCCGTGGGCCGGTCGTTCGCGTGCGCGCTCCGGGGGTTTTCGACCGCGGGTCGCGCGCGTGCGCGCTCCCGGGGTCTCCAACCGCCGGTCGCGCACTGGAAGGGGAACCGCATGCCACGCCGCAGGATCGTCGTCACACTGCTCGCCCTGCTGGTCGCCCTGGCGGGCGCCGTCGCGTTCGCCCAGGCCGAGGACTGGGACGCCATCGAGGACGCCGCGCAGCAGGAGGGCAAGCTGATGGTCTACTCGACCACCAGCCGCACCGCCACCGCCGCGACCAACTTCCAGGAGCTGACCGGCATCGAGGTCGAGGTCGTGCGCCTCGGTGAGCAGGACCTCATCCAGCGCGCCTACCAGGAGGCCCGCGCCGGCGTCGAGAGCGCCGACGTCATCGTCGTCGAGGACTGGGTGGCCGCGCGCGAGCTCCTCTCCGCCACCGGCTACTTCGTCAACTACGTGCCGCCGACGGCCCGCGAGCTCTTCGCCGAGCGCCACCAGGACCCGCTGGTGCTGGGCTTCATCAACCGCATCTTCGGCTACAACACCGACAAGCACCCCGACCACGACCCCTTCGTCAGCGTGTGGGACCTCACCACCCCCGAGTTCCGCGGCCGCGTGATGATCCGCGACGTGGCGATCACCGGCGAGCACCAGAACGCCTTCACGGAGTGGGTGCGCCGGTCCGACGAGCTCGAGGCCGCCTACGAGCGCCGCTTCGGCGAGCCGCTCGTGATGACCGAGGCGAACGCGGGCCTCGAGTGGATGAAGCGCTTCCTCGAGAACGATCCGATCATCATGACGTCGGATACCCGCATCTCCGAGGCGGTCGGGGCCGCCGGGCAGGACGACCCGCCCTACGGCATGTTCTACGTCTACTCCAAGCACCGGGACATCCCCCTGCAGGACCTGCGGTTGACCGACAGCCGGCAGATCGACCCCACGATCGGCTACTACTACCCCATCGTGCTGCAGCTCGCGGCCGCCTCCGAGAGCCCGAACGCCGCCAAGGTGTTCATCGAGTACCTCACGACCCTCGAGGGCTTCGAGCCGTGGGCCGACTCGCCCGGCGTGTACACGCCCAACCCCAACCAGGTCCCCTTCGAGGGCGACATGCCCTTCTGGTGGTGGGAAGACCGCCTCTGGTACTACGACCTCGACTTCGCCGCGGCGAACCGCGGCATCGTGCTCGACACCTGGCTGAAGTACGCCCAGCGGTAGCTGACGCCGTGTCTCGGCGACCGCCCCTCGATGGGCGCGGTCGCCGAGATCAGCCCCCCCGGGGGCGTCCATGGCGGGCGCCCCCGACCCCGAGCAGGGAGGCCATCGGGTGCGGACCCGCCTGCAACGCTTCCGTCTCAACGTCACGCCGCAGCGGGTGCTCGCGGTCCTGTTCCTGCTGGTCCTCGGCTACCTGGTCGTCGTGCCCCTGGGGGTCATGCTCCAGGAGACGTTCGTCGTCCACCCACTCGAACGCTTCCAGATCCCCGGATCGATGCCGGGCGACTTCACCCTCGCGCACTGGGAGCGCACGTTCGTCAGCGAGAACGCCTACGCGTTCTTCTACCGCCCGCTGATCAACACCCTGATCATCTCGCTCGGCCTGGCGTTCCTGGCCCTCGCCATCGGCGGCACGCTCGCCTGGCTGGTCGTGCGCACCGACCTGCCGTTCAAGGGCCTCATCTCGAACGCCGCCATCATCCCGTACGTCATGCCGTCCTGGACGTTGGCCCTCGCCTGGATCACGCTCTTCAAGAACGAGCGCATCGGCGGCACGCAAGGTATCTTCACCGCCCTCACCGGCGTCTCCACGCCCGACTGGTTCGCCTATGGCCTCTTCCCGATCACGATCACGCTCGCCCTGCACTACTTCCCGTTCGGCTTCATGCTCATCGGCGGGGCGCTGCGCAACATCGACGCCCAGCTCGAGGAGTCCGCCGAGCTGCTCGGCGCCGGCCGCCTGACGATCCTGCGGCGCGTCGTCGTCCCGCTGGTGCTGCCGGCGATCTTCTCGACCTTCCTGCTCACCTTCTCGCGCGGCCTCGGCACCTTCGGCACCCCCGCCTTCCTCGGCGGGCCCGTGCGCGAGTTCGTCCTGTCGACCACCCTCTACGCCAACCTCATCGGCCAGCGACCCGGCATCGGCTACCTGGTGGCCTTCGTCATGATCTCGCTGGGCGTGCTCGTGCTCTACATGGACCACCGCATCATCGGCACCCGCCGCAGCTTCGTCACGATCTCGGGCAAGGGCGCGCGCGCCGGCCTGGTGGCCCTCGGCCGCTGGCGCGGGCCGGTCGCCGCGCTGGTGCTGACGTTCATCTTCGGCGTCATCGCGGTGCCCATCGTCGCGCTCGCGGTCGACACCGTCATGCTGCGCCCCGGCATCTACGCCTGGTCG
>JAABRX010000084.1 GCA_011390675.1 Trueperaceae bacterium
GCCGCCGCCCACGGCGTGGTGCCCACGCTGCCCTTCGCCACGAACCCCGATCCCGACCCGTGCGGCATCCCCGTGCCGATGGGCGCCGGCTTCACGGGGGTCCTGCACGCGACGTACGAGGGCGTCGTGCACGAGGAGGTCGTCCATCTCGTCGACTCGCACCTGCGCGCCGAGGTGACCGGCCACGTGCCCGCCGGGTCCGTCGTCGACGTCGTGATGTTCCAGGACAACCCGGAGCTCGACTTCTACTTCGTGGAGTGGCAGGGCCCCGAGGGCACCGAGTCGGGTTGGGTGCCGGCGCCGTACCTCGACGTGGCGTCGGAACGCAGCGGGGGCTGACGTGGCCCGCGTGCGCATGATCGCGGCGATGAGCGCCGACCGCGTGATCGGTCGCGAGGACGGCCTGCCGTGGGACGTCCCGGCGGACTACGCGCACTTCTTGGCGAGCGTGCGCGGTGGCGCGGTGGTCATGGGCCGCCGGAGCTACGAGATCTTCGGGGGGGACCTGGAGGACGTGTTGGCGATCGTCCTGACCCGCCGCGAACACGCCCCTGCTGGCACCCAGCGCGCCGGCGACGTCGAGACCGCGCTCGCCGACGCCGCGGCCAGCGGGCGCTCCGTGTGGGTGGCCGGGGGCGCGAGCGTCTACGCCCAGGTGCTGCCGTACGCCGACGCCTTGCACCTCTCGATCGTGCCCGGCCACTTCGAGGGCGACGCCTGGTTCCCGGCGTGGGACGAGCGCTCCTGGGCCCTGGCCGAGGAGTCCGCGCGCGAGGGCTACGTGTTCCGGCGGTACGTGCGGACCGCGTCCGATCGGTCGTGAGCGGGTGGCCGGCGGCCTTCAGGCAGCGGGCGCGTCCGCCCGTGCGTCCGCCCCGGTGACGCCCGTGAGGAAGGCCAGGTAGGTCGGTACGAGCGGCAGCACGCAGGGCGACAGGAACGAGAGCACGCCCGCCGCAGCCGAGACCGCCAGGCCCGGCGCCGCCCCGGCGAGCACCCCCTCGAGGCTCCCGAGCGAGGCGAGGTAGGGCGCGATGCGGGCGAGTTGCCCCGACAGCAGCAGCAGCCCGACCGCGACGAGCAGCCAACCCGCGAGCCGCTCGCCGCGGTCGCCGAAGCGGCGTGCGAGCGACGCGGTCGGCGCCAACCAGGCGAGCGCCAAGAACGGCAGCGCGAAGCCGAGCGCGTAGGCGCCCAGGAGCAAGGCGCCGCGTCCCGCGTCGCCACCGGCGCTGGCGAGGGCCAGGACGCCGGCCAGCACCGGCCCGACGCAGGGCGTCCAGCCGACGCCGAAGGCGAGCCCGATGACCGCCGACCCGGCGTACCCGCCCGGGTGGCGGGTCACGCGCACGCGCGCCTCGCGCTGCAGGAAGGGGAGGCGCAGCACCCCGGCGAGGACGAGGCCGAAGGCGACGAGGAGCACGCCCGCGACGATCCGCAGCGCGCGGTCGTAGACGAAGAAGAGCTCGCCGATCAGGCCGGCGCCGAAGCCCAGCGCCACGAACACGAGCGACATGCCGAACATGAACGCGGCCCCGTGCGCGACGCGGTGCGCGGTCGCGCGGGCGCCGGCACGCGGCGTGGTCACGGCGCCCAGTCGACGTCCAGGGCCCGCGCGAGCATGGTCGACAGCGCCGACGCGTCGAGCTCGCCGACGAACATGCCGCGCAGGACGCCGCTGGCGTCGACGAAGAAGGTGGTCGGCAGGCCGCCCGCCCGGAAGCGCCGCAGCACGTCTTGGGTGGCCTCGAGACCGGGTTCGCGGAGGTCGGGATCGACCAGCGTGCGCAGCGCGAGCCCTTCCGCCACGAGGAAGTCGCCGGCGGTCGTAGCCGATTCACCGGCGTTGAGGAGGAGCAGCACGACGCCGTCGTCCTCCAGGTCGGCGGCTGCGCGGGCGAGCAGCGGCAACTCGGCGCGGCACGGTGGGCACCAGCTCGCCCACACGTTGAGGATCAGCGGTTGCCCGCGCAGGTCGTCCGAGCGCACGAGCACCCCGTGTTGATCGCGCAGTGCGAAGTCGGGCAGCGGGGCGTCGACGCGCTGGGCGAGCGCCACGCCGGCGAGCGCGGCGAGGAGCACGAGCCATGCGGTGCGGGGGAGGCGCGGGCGCCGCGGTGAACGCGTCATCTCAATCCCCTTCTGCGCCCATCGGGCGCCGGACGTCGGTCTCGGGGCGGAACGCCGCCCACGCGAACCACAGCGTGTTGTCGTGGGCGACGGCTTCGAGCACCTGGCCGGCGAGGGGCCCCGAGCGCGCCCGGCCGGTGACATCCCATAGGCTACCGGTCTCCGCGTCCACGAAGCCCTCCGCGCTCGCGGCGAACGTGAGGCGCCCACCGTCGACTTCTGGGCGGAACACCCCCACCGCCCCCACGTCCGCCGAGTTCGCGATGACCGCCCCGCCGAGCGCCGTCGCCGTGCCCGCCGTCCACAGCAGGACGACCGATGCGCCCGCCACCTCATCGTGCACCACGCGGGCCTCGGCGAGGTGGTCGAATGGGTAGGCGACCGGTTCGTCGCCGTCGATCGTGATCACGCGCGCTTTGGGCTCGAGGCGTCCATCGGCGTCCCCTTGGAACAAGAACGCCGGCGAGCCGATCTCGTCGTACCCGACGTAGGGGTTGCGGCCGTACGCCCGGTCGAAGCCCGTGTCGCGGCTCAGGACCAGCGCCTCGGGCTCGGCGGCGCGCGCGTCGGCGAAGCCGACGATCTGCGCCGGGTAGCGCACGAGCACCTCGCCCGCGAGCTCGCCCACGCCCCCTTCGCCGGTGAGCTGCGACCAGAGCGTGAGGGTGGCGTCGTCGAACATGAGCAGGTTCGAGTGGTACAGCAGCCCCGAGACGCCGAAGGTGACGTCGACCGCCTGCGCCGGAGCGTCGCGGCCGGTCTGGCGCGCGTACGCCGTCGCGAGGTCGGCCGGGGTCGCGAGCGCGCGCACCGTGCTGTGGCCCGGCGCCCGCAGCGCGGCGAGCTGCTCAGGGGTGACGGGTACGCGGCGGTCGAAGGCGAGCGCGCTGTTGCACAGCGGGCAGAAGGTCACCGCGATCGGCACGCCGCCGAGCGTGTCGTTGGCGATCTCGTGCCAGGTGAGCACCTGGAGCGGGTACAGGCGCGCTTCGCCTCCGATCCGCATCAGGATCACGGGCTCGAGGTCGCCGAGCCAGGCGGTCGCCCGGTCCTGGGTCACGAACCGCGGCTCGGGCGAGGCGCTGGCGACGCCGGTGAGGCCGCGGAAGCCCAGCGCCGGGATCCCTTGCGGCGGCGGCCCGCCGCTCAGGATCTCCGCGATCGGGATGACCGCGCGCTCGGGCGGGACGCGCAAGCCGCGGAGGTCGGCTTCGGAGATCGCGAGCGCGAAGGTGGCGACGAGGGCGAACGCGGTGGCCGCGAGCGTCGAGGACCATCGGGCTCGACGGGTGCGGAGGGCGTGCGGAGGGTGGGTCATGGGTGCAGGCTAGGGCCGCGCGTGCCGCACGTCGGTACAACCGATGACCCGCCGGCACGCCCGACGCTCAATGGGCGACGAACGCCCCGCTCCGCTGCCGCACCACCAGGGGCCCGTCCGCCACCGCCCGCTCCGCCCGTTCGCGGATCCACGCGACCACGGCCGCCGCGGTCGCCGCGTCCGACGCGTAGGTCATCGACGCCAGGTAGCGCGCCAGCGCGTCCACGTCGTCGACCCGCAGTTCGCCGGGGTGCTCGAAGCGGTCGACGTCGGTGAATGCGCCACGCAGGACCTCGGCGCCGTTCTCGAGCCGGAACGAGAGGCGCTCGGGCGTGTCGACGCGCAGGTCGGGCCACGCGGTGGCCAGTTCGTGCAGCAGCGCCACCACCTGCGCGAGGTGGCCGTCGCCGTTCGTCGCCGCGACCAGGCGCCCGCCCGGACGCAGCACGCGGCGCAGTTCGGCCACGGCTCGTGCGGGTTCGGGCACGTGGTACAGCATGTGGTTCGCGAACGCCAGGTCGAACGCGCCGTCGGGGTAGGGGAGCGCGGTCGCGTCCGCGATCCCGACGTCGGCGGCTCGGCCCAGGTCGTCGAGCACCCCGCCCGCCTCGGCCACCATCCCGGGCGAGCGGTCCGTGAGGGTCAGGCTCCAGCCGGACGGCACGAGGTTGGCGACGGCCCGCCACATCCGCGCCGATCCGACGCCCACCTCGAGCACCCGCGCGGTGGACCGCAGCGCGTCGGGGCGCACCGCGACCCGCCACAGCCAGCGATGGAAGTCCTCCGCGTCGGCCGGGCCGAAGCCGTGCAGCGCGATCCGCGCCTGCAGCCGAGCGGGCGCGGCGTACGGCTCGGGCTCGCGCACGAGCCGTTCCAGATCGGCGCCGTTCATCGCAGGAAGAACCCCGCACCCAGCGCGTCGTCGGGGTCGACCACCCAGGTCGCGAAGCCGACGATGGCGGCGCGGCCGGTCACCTCGGGCACCACGGCCTCGTACGGACCGACGGTCGTGCGCGTGAGCGCGCGGCCACCGAACGCCGAGCCCACGATCGACTCGTTCACGATCGCCTCGCCCATCGCCAGCCGCCCGCGCGCGACCAACTGCGCCACCCGGCCGGCGGTGCCGGTGCCGGTGGGGGAGCGGTCGACCTCGCGGTCGGCGAACACGCAGACGTTGCGCTGGGTGCCCGCCGCGGTGGCGGGCGGCCCCGCCAGGATGGTCCCGTAGATGCCCTGCAGTTCCGGCTCGAGGGGGTGCACGACGTCGGCGGCCGCCATCGTCGCGTGCTTGATCTCGAAGCCCGCCTGCACCAGGTCGCGCAGGTGTTCGGGGACGACCTCGAGGCCCAGCTGGGCGGCGTCGAGGTAGGCGTAGAAGGCGCCGCCGAAGGCGACGTCGACGGTCACGTCGCCGAACGAGGGGGTGCGGACGACCAGGTCGCGGGTGTGCAGGAACGACGGGACGTTGCGGAAGCGCACCTCGCCCACCCGCCGCCCGTCCCACGCGACGAAGGCCTCGATGAAGCCGGCCGGGGCGTCGATGCCGACGCGCGTCTCGGGCGTCTGCCGCGCCACCAGGCCCTGCGCTACCGCCACGGACGCCAGCGCCACGATGCCGTGCCCGCACATGTCGCTGTAGCCCTCGTTGTGCATGAAGATCACGCCCAGGTCGGCCCCAGGGGTGGTGGGCTCGGTCACGTACGCGCCGTACATGTCCGCGTGGCCGCGCGGTTCGAGGATCAGGGCGCGGCGCACGTGGTCGAGGTGCTCGCGCGCCCAGCGGCGTTTGTCCAAGATGGTGGCGCCTGGGATGCGCGGCACGCCGCCGGTCACGATGCGCAGCGGCTCGCCGCCGGTGTGGGCGTCGACGGTGGTGTAGGTGGCGGCGAACTCCATGCGCCAATCTACGCCCGAGGTGGGCGCCGCGGTCGGAGCGTCGCGCGGACGCCCGTCCCAGCCGCGGGTGTGGCCGGGGTGTAGCGTATGGAACTCGAGGAGGGCTGCATGGCCGAACCCGCGATCGACGTCGACGGCGCGCGCTTCGCCTATGGGGCGAACGAGGTCGTCAAGGGCGTCTCGTTCCAGGTGGCGCCCGGCGAGGTGCTCGGGTTCCTCGGACCCAACGGCGCCGGCAAGTCCACCACCATCCGGATGCTCACCGGCCAGCTGCGCCCCAGCAGCGGGCACGTGCGCGTGCTGGGCCACGACGTCGCGCGCGACCGCAGCACGGTCATGGCTCGGGTGGGCGTGAGCTTCGAGGAGAAGAACCACTACGTGGCGATGACGGGCGAGGAGAACCTGCGCTTCTTCGCGCGCCTGTACGGCGTGCCGCACGCCAACGTGCGCGCGCTGCTCGACCAGGTGGGGCTCGGTGCGCGCGGCCGCGACCGCGTGTCCGGGTACTCCAAGGGCATGCGGCAGCGCTTGATGATCGCCCGCGCGCTCGTGCACGACCCGGACGTGCTGCTGCTCGACGAGCCGACCGACGGCCTCGATCCGGTGTCGGCGCAAGCGGTGCGGAACGTGATCCGTGCGCGCGTCGCGGCCGGGAACGCGGTGCTGCTGACCACCCACGACATGCACGAGGCCGACGAGCTCGCCGACCGCGTGGCGTTCCTCAACGAGGGGGCGATCTACGCCCTCGACACGCCCGAGCGCCTCAAGCTGGCGCACGGCACGCGCTCGGTGAAGGTGCGCCTGCGCGACGGCGACGGCGTCCGGGAGGTCTCCGTGGCGCTCGACGGCGGCGACGACGCCGCGGCCGGAGCCCGACTCGCCGAGGTGGTGGCCGGCGGCGACGTGCTGACGATCCATACCGCCGAAGCCTCGCTCGAGGAGGTCTTCTTGCGCATGACCGGGCGCGGGCTCGCGTGACCACCCGCCGGACCCGCGAGTTCTTCGCGCGCGGCGCGCCCGTGCGGACGCCTTCGCGCGCCCGCGTGCCTTCGCGCGGTGCGATCGTGGCGGCGATCGTGCGCAAGGACCTGACCACCTTCGGTCGCGACCGGCTGTGGATGGTGCTCACGCCGCTCGCGCTGATCGCTTTCGCGGTGCTGTTCTGGCTGATGCCGGCGCGCGTCGACGAGACGCTCGTCGTGGGCGTGCACCCGCCCGTGGTGGCGTCGGCGCTGCGGCTGGCGGTGGGGGTGGGTGGAGGCGAGGCGCAGGCCGAGGGGTTGCGGATCGTCACCTACGCGAGCGAAGCCGACCTGGCGGCGGCGATCGCCGGGACGGCGTCCGCCGACGGCGACCGGCCGCTCGTCGGACTGTCGCTGCCGATCGACGTGCTGGTCCGTGCGCGGCTCGGGCAGCCGGTGACCGCGCGCGTCTACGCCGACGTCGCCGTGCCGGACGAGGTGCGCGGCGCGATGACGTCGGCGGTGCGCGAGCTGGTCGCGACCGTGGCAGGCACCCCGCTGCCCGTCGCCTGGTCGACCGACGACGTCGAGGTGTTGGGCGTCGACCGGGCCGGAGCGCAGATCCCGCTGCGCGAGCGGATGCGCCCGATGCTCGCCTTCATGGTGCTGCTGACCGAGTCGCTCGCGCTCGCCGGGCTGGTGGCGATCGAGGTGAGCCAGCGCACGGCGACGGCGCTGCTGGCCACGCCGGCGCGCGTGGTCGACGTGCTCGCCGCCAAGGGCATCGTCGGCACGCTGCTCGCCTTCACGCAGGCGGTGCTGCTGTTGGCGGTGACCCGGTCCTTCGGCGCCGGTTGGGGGGCGCTGCTGCTCGCGACCCTCCTCGGCGCGATGCTCATGGCCGCGGTGGGGATGCTGAGCGGTGCGGCGGGGCGCGACTTCATGGGCACGCTGTTCACCGGCATGGCGTTCCTGCTCGTGCTGGCCGTGCCGGCGATCGCCGTGCTGTTTCCGGGCAGCGCCGCACCCTGGGTGGTGGCGCTCCCGAGCTACGGCCTCATCCAGGCGATGGTGGGCGCCTCGGCGTACGGGCAGGGGATCGGCGATCTGATCGCGCCCTTGGCCAGCGCGGCCGCGTGGGTGGCGGTCGTGTTCGCGGCCGGCTGGTGGGTGCTCGGACGGAAGCTGGTGCGGTTGTGAGCGCGGCGACGACGCCCGCTCGGCGCGCGTCCGGTCTCGGCGGCGCGGCCTCGCGCGTGGGGGCGATCCTCCGCAAGGACCTGGCGTTCGGGCCACGGTCGCCGCTGTTCCTCTTCGCGGTCGCCATGCCGCTCCTGATCACGCTGCTGCTGCAGGTGGTCTTCGGCTCGCTGTTCGAGCGGGCGCCCCGGCTCGGCATCGTCGACCCGAGCGGGTCGGCGCTGACGGCTGCGGCGCTCGAACTCGACGGCGTGCGCGCCTCGGTGGTGGCCGACGAGGCGGCGCTGCGCGCGCTCGTGATCGCCCACGACCTCGACGGCGGCCTCGTGCTCGCCCCCGACTTCGACGCCCGTCTGCGGGCGGGCGAGCGTCCGCCGCTCGGCTTCGTCGTGGCGGGCGAGAGCCTCGCTTCGGACCGCATCCTGCTCGCGCTCGCCACCGTCGACCTGGTGCGCGGCCTCGAGGCGCGAGCCCTACCGGTAGACGTGGAGCTGGTCGGCGACGGCACGGGCGTGCCGCTGCAGGAGCGGTTGGTGCCGCTCACGGTGCTGCTCGCGCTCTTCGCCGCGGGCGTCTTCGTGACCTCGTTCGGTTTCGTCGAGGAGCGCGAACGGCGCACGCTCGACGCGCTCCTCGCCACGCCTGCGGCGACGAGCGACGTGCTGTGGGCCAAGGGGCTGCTGGGCGGCGGCATGGCGGCCGCCATGGCGGCGGTCACGCTGGCGCTCAACGGTGGGTCGCTCGCGGCCTCCCCGGCGCTGCTCGCGTCGCTGGCCGTCGGTGCGGCGATGGCGGCGCTGATCGGCCTGATCTACGGGCTCGTCGCGCCCGACACCAAGTCGTTGTTCGCGCTCTTCAAGACGCTGAACCTGATCGTCTTCGCGCCGGCGCTCTTCTACGTGTTCCCCGATTGGCCGCGCTGGATCGCGATGCTGCTTCCCACCTACTGGTTGATCGACCCGATCGTGCGGGTGGCTCAGGAGGGCGCCACCCTGGCCGAGGTGGGTGCGAGCCTCGCGGTGGGGCTGGCGTTGTGCTTCGTGCTCGCGGGCGCGGTGGCGATGCTGGCGCGGCGGCCACGAGTCGGCGGGGGTGCCTGAGGCCCGACCGAACGGTGTGTCCTCGCCCCGTTTCACGAGTACACAAGCGGCGCGCGCCCAAGCGCGGCTCGTACCATGCGGTCCACCAACCCAGGATGCGGCGCGCCCTCGGCGCCCCGCGCCGTCGGGATCCGGCGCCGAGCGCGACCGGAAGAGGAGGGCGATCGTGAGCAGCACCCGGGTGCGACAGCTTCTGGCGGCCAAGCCGACGACCGGACCGGTCTGGTCCGTCGCGCCGGCCGACACCGTGTTCCACGCCCTCGAGGTGATGGCCGAGCGCAACGTCGGCGCGCTGATCGTGCTCGAGGACGCGCGCCTCGTCGGCATGATGTCGGAGCGCGATTACGCGCGCAAGGTGATCCTCAAGGGGCTGGCATCGCGGGAGACCGCCGTCGGCGACGTGATGACGCGCGACGTGGTCACCGTCGGCCCCGAACACACCGTCGACGACTGCATGCAGCGCATGACCGACGGGCGCTTCCGCCACTTGCCGGTGCTCGAGGACGAGCGCGTCGTCGGGATCGTGTCGATCGGCGACCTGGTGGCAGCGATCATCGCCGAGCAGGCCTTCGAGATCGAGCAGCTCCAGGGCTACATCAGTGGCTCGGGTGGGCACTGAACGCGTCGTACAGCGTCAGGAACGAAACGGAGGGTCTCGTACGAGACCCTCCGTTTCGTTCGTGGTGCAGGTCAGGGTCAAGCCGTGGGTGCGGCGACCGCGGCGGCGAGCTCCGCCCCACGCGCCAACGCCGCCTGGTTGGCCCCCAGCAGCCCTCGGTGGCGCTCGGGCAGCACGTGCTCCAGGGTCGCAGCCACGCGCTCCGCGTCGAGCGCCGGCAGCGCCCGCAGGGCCGTGTGGCGCGCGATCAACGCGCCGAGCAGCACGACGTTCGTCAGCTTCGGGTGGCCCAGCTCGGCGGCGACGTCGTCGCCCGGGATCGCGACCACGTCGATGTCCGTGCGCTCGACCGCGCGGTCGACCAGCGAGGCGTTGACGACGAGCAGCCCGCCCGGCGCCACCAGCGGTTCGTAGCGATCGAGCGACGGCAGGTTGAGGGCGATCACCGCTTGCGGACGGCCGACGACGGGCGAACCGATCGGGCCGTCCGCGACGACCACCGTGCAGTTGGCGGTGCCGCCGCGCATCTCGGGTCCGTAGGAGGGCATCCAGGTCGTCTGGAGCCCTGCGTCGAGCGCCGCGTGGGCGAGCAGCTGCCCGGCGAACAGGACGCCTTGGCCACCGAACCCGGCGATCACGAGGTCGGCCGTGTTCATGCCCGGCCCCCCTTCGCAGGACGGTCGCGCAAACCCTCGGGTACCTTGAAGTCCCCGAGCGGGAAGGCCGGCACCATCGCCTCTTCGACCCACTTGAGCGCCTCGTCGGGCTTCATCCCCCAGTTGGTGGGGCAGCTCGAGAGCAGCTCGACCATCGCGAAGCCCAGGCCGCGCTGCTGCACTTCGAAGGCCTCGCGGATCGCCTTCTTGGCGCGCTTGATCTGCACCACGTCGTGCAGGCTGCGGCGCACCACGTAGGCGGCGCCGTCGACTTGCGCGAGCAGCTCGCTCATGCGCAGTGGCGCCCCTTGGGTCGCTAGGTCGCGGCCGAGCGGCGAGGAGCTGGTGCGCTGCCCCACGAGGGACGTCGGCGCCATCTGCCCGCCGGTCATGCCGTAGTTGGCGTTGTTGAGGAAGAAGACCGTGATCGGCTCGCCGCGCACGGCGGCGTGCAGGATCTCGGCGGCGCCGATCGACGCCAGGTCCCCATCGCCCTGGTAGGTGAACACGATCTTGTCGGGGGCGACCCGCTTGATGCCGGTCGCCATCGCCGGCGCGCGGCCGTGGGCGGCCTGCGCGAAGTCGGTGGCGAAGTAGCGGTAGGCGAACACCGAGCAGCCCACGGACGCCACCCCGACCGTGGTGGCGCGCACGCCCAGCTCGTCGATCACCTCGGCGATCAGCCGGTGGCCGATGCCGTGGGTGCAGCCGGGGCAGTAGTGGGTGGGGACGTCGGTGAGCGCGTCGGGCCGCTCGTACACCGGGGTGGTCGGGAGGGCGACGGCGTTCATGCGGGCACCTCCTCGGGGTCGCGCCAGGGCGCGGCGTCGCCCGGGGCGGCGCCCACCTCGTGCGCGAGGGCGCGGATGGCGTCCTGGATCTCCTCGGGCATCGGCATGACGCCGCCGGTGCGGCCGAAGAAGCGCACCGGCACCCGCTCGGCGACGATGCGCTGCACGTCCTGGAGCATCTGGCCGGCGTTCATCTCGACGACCAACACGCCGTCGACGCGGTCGGCGAGCGCGCGCAGTGCGTCGGTGGGGTACGGGTCGAGCGTGATCGGGCGCAGCAGGCCGACGTCGATGCCCTCGTCGCGTGCGGCGGCGATGGCGGTCTTGGCGAGGCGTGCGGAGGTCCCGAAAGCGACGACCGCGATGCGCGCGCCGTCGAGCCGGTGCTCTTCGACGCGCACCTCGGCGGCCTCGATGGCCGCGTACTTCGCCTGCAGGCGCGCGTTGAAGGCCTCCTCGTCGGCGGGCTCCAAGTGGATCGAGGAGATCAGGCGGGTGGGGCGGTCGGCGGCGCCGGTGAGCGCCCAGTCGGGGCGGTCGGCGGCCGGCCGCGCGTCCTGCATCGGCGGCAGCTCGGCGCCTTCCATCATCTGCCCGAGGCTGCCGTCGGCCAGCACGACGACCAGGGTGCGGTAGCGGTCGGCGAGGTCGAAGGCGAGCACGGTGTGGTCGATCAGCTCCTGGACGGTGGACGGCGCCAGCACGATCGAGCGGTAGTCGCCGTGGCCGCCCCCCTTGACCATCTGGAAGTAGTCGCTCTGCGCTGGGGCGATGTTGCCGAGCCCCGGGCCGCCGCGCATGACGTCGACGAGCACGGCCGGCACCTCGGAGGCGGCCAGGTAGCTGATCCCCTCCATCATCAGGCTGACGCCGGGGCTCGAGGACGACGTCATCGCCCGCGCGCCGGCGGCGGCGGCGCCGTAGACCATGTGGATCGCGGCGACCTCGCTCTCGGCCTGCACGAAGGCGCGCCCGAGCTCGGGCATGCGCGCCGCCATGTGCTCGAGCGCTTCGGTCTGCGGGGTGATGGGGTAGCCGAAGTAGGCGTCGCAGCCGGCGCGGATCGCGGCCTCGGCGAAGGCGACGTTGCCCTTGAGGAGTTCGATGGCCATGAGGGCCTCCCTAGCCGCGCCGCTCGCGGTACACGGTGATGGCGGCCTCGGGGCAGATGGTGGCGCACAGCTCGCAGCCGGTGCACGCGCCCTCGGGGTCGTCGAGTTCGATGGGGTGCACGCCACGGGCGTTGAAGCGATCCCCCGCCACGCGCAGGAGCCCCTTGGGGCACACCGGGATGCACAGGGCGCACCCTTTGCAGAGCGACGCGTCGACCGTCACGGTGCCGTTCATGCGGTCCCTCCGTCCTTGATGCCCTCAGGCTACGCGTGCGGAGGCGGGCGGTGTGTCCCAACTGTGTCCCCACCTAGGGAGAACGCCCCGAGCGGTCGCGGGCCGAACCCGTCGCCCTTAGAATGCCGCCATGCCGCTCTCCGACGTCGAGGTGCGGGTGCTGGGCGTGCTCGTCGAGAAGGAGCGCACCACCCCCGAGACCTACCCGCTGTCCACCGGCGCGCTGCACACAGGGTGCAACCAGCGCACGAACCGCGACCCCGTGACCGATCTGCACCTGCGCGAGGTGACCGAGGCGCTGCAGCGCCTGCGCGACCGCGGCCTCGCGACGACCGTGCAGGAGGTGTCCGATCGGGTGCCCAAGCACCGGCACCTGCTGGCGCGCGCGCTCGACGTCGACGACCGCGAGCTGGCGCTGATCGCCGTGCTGATGCTGCGGGGCGCGCAGACGCCCGGCGAGCTGCGCACCCGCACCGAGCGGTACGTCGGCTTCGACGACGTACCGTCGGTCACGGCCGTCCTGGAGCGGCTCGCAGCCCGCAGCGTGGCGCTGGTGCGCTGCCTCGGCCGCGCGCCCGGCCAGAGCCAGGACCGCTGGGTGCACACGCTCGGGGTCGACGAGGAGCGCCAGCGGCCGCGGGTTCGTCCCGTTTCCGCGGAACCCGAGCGCAAGGGGGCTGCGTCTCCGGACGGTTCGGCCGCCACGGAGGAGCCCGTCGATGCCTCTGGCGGTCCGAACGTCGCCGCGCTCCTCGAGCGGCTCGAGGCCCTGGAACAGCGGGTCGTCGCGCTGGAGCGCCGCTGGGCGGCCTCCGGACTCGACGTCGCGAGCCCTTGAGCAGCGGTCTCGATGGTCGAGGGGGGATCGGTTGCGCCGCTCAGCTGCGGCGGATCTTCGCGATGGCGTCGAGTGTCGTGTGCAGCCTTCGCGCGCAGGCGGCTGGCACGGCCACGAGCCATTCCGTAGGGCCGCCGGCTGGGCGCCGGGGAGGTAGCGTTCGCGCACGCTTCGCCAAACTTGCAAATCGAAAGGCAGACTTTGGATTTGCAAGTTTGGCGAAGCGCGGCGCATGCGTCAAGGTGGGTCGGCGTCGATCCCGCGCGGTCCAGGACGTTCGGCCCTCGTGCAAACTTTCACGAGATGGGACGATGTCGCCGAACACCGTGCGAGGCTCTTCGTTCGCGGGCCCGTCCTAGACCGGCGGGTCGGAAGGACGGCGACATGGCCGGACGCAAGTTCGAGGCGGCCGCGCTCGACGCGCTCTTCGGAGCGCTCCGAGGGCGCGGCTACACGCTCGTTGGCCCCAGACTGGAGGACGGCGCCATCGTGTACGGCGCCCTCCAAGGCGCCGACGAGCTCCCGATCGGCTGGACCGAGGTGCAGGAGGCGGGGCGCTACCGCGTGCAGCGGCGCCCGGACCGCGCCCGCTTCGGCGGTACCGTCGGCCCCCACGCCTGGAAGCGCTTCCTGCACCCGCCGGCGCTGCGCCTGTGGCGCGCCGAGCGCGACGACGCCGGCGGTTTTGCCGTGCAGGACGCGCCCGACGAGCCGCCTCGGTACGCTTTCATCGGCGTCCGTCCGTGCGACGTGGCGGCGATCGCCATCCAGGACCGCGTGTTCACCGGCGGTGCGCACGTCGACCCGGACTACGCAGCGCGCCGCGCGGCCGCTTTCGTGGTGGCGGTGCACTGCACCGAGCCGGGGGGCACCTGCTTCTGCGCCTCCATGGGAACCGGACCGCACGCGGACGCCGGCTTCGACCTCGCGCTCACCGAGTTGCTGCCTCCGGACGGGGGCGAGCCGACGTACCTGGTCGAGGTCGGCAGCGAGCGTGGCGCCGAAGTCCTCGCGGACGTGCCGACCGCTGCGGCGAGCGAGGCGGAGACGGCCGAGGCCGACGGGCGACTTGCCGCCGCGGCCGACCGCATGGGGCGCACGCTCGAGGTCCACGGCCTCGCCGAGGCGTTGCTCGCCGCCCCCGATCACCCGCGCTGGGACGCGGTCGCCGAGCGCTGCCTGGCCTGTGGCAACTGCACGCTCGCCTGCCCCACCTGCTTCTGCAGCACCGTCGAGGACACGACCGACCTGACCGGCGCGTTCGCCGAACGCACCCGGCTCTGGGACTCGTGCTTCACGCTCGACCTGTCCTACATCCACGGCGGACCGGTGCGGCCGTCGCTGCGCGCGCGCTACCGCCAGTGGGCGACCCACAAGCTCGCGACCTGGCAAGCGCAGTTCGGCACCGCCGGCTGCGTGGGGTGCGGTCGCTGCATCACCTGGTGCCCGGCGGCGATCGACCTCACCGAGGAGGCGACCGCCATCGCCGCGACCACCGCGGCGCGCGGCGGGGCGCGGTCGACGGCGTGGCCCGCGAAGGAGGCCGCACATGCTGCCCCAACCCGCTGAACGACCCTGGGCGCCGCCCCCCGTAGGTGCGCCCGATCCCGGACCCATGCATCCGGTCGTCTACCGGGTGGCCGAGCAGCACGCGGACAACGACGACACCTTCACGCTGACGCTCCGCCCGCCCGCCGGGTACGCGGCGGAGTCCTTCCGCCCCGGGCAGTTCAACATGCTCTACGTGTTCGGGGTGGGCGAGGTGCCCATCTCGATCAGCGGCGACCCGGACCGGCCCGAGACGCTCGTGCACACCACCCGCGAGGTCGGCGCGGTCACCCGCGCCATGCGCGGCCTGGGCGTGGGCGCCGCGATCGGCGTGCGCGGGCCGTTCGGGAGCTCCTGGCCGGTGGACGCCGCCGAGGGGCGCGACGTGGTGCTGATCGCCGGCGGGATCGGCCTGCCGCCGCTGCGGCCGGCGCTCTACCACGTGCTCGCGCGCCGCGAGCGCTACGGCCGCGTGGTGCTGCTCTACGGCGCCCGCACCCCCGAGGACCTGCTGTTCCGCGACGAGCTCGCCGCCTGGCGCGCGCAGCTCGACCTCGAGGTCCACGTCACCGTCGACCGGGCGACCGGTGGGTGGCGCGGCAACGTCGGCGTGTGCACGCCGCTGGTGAAACGCGCGCCGATCGACCCGCGGCGCACGGTGGCGATGATCTGCGGCCCCGAGGTGATGATCCGCGCCGCCTGCACCGAGCTCGCCCGCCGCGGCGTGAGCCCGCAGGACACCTACGTGTCGCTCGAACGCAACATGAAGTGCGCCGTCGGGCTCTGCGGCCACTGCCAGCTGGGGCCGCACCTGGTCTGTCGGGACGGCCCGGTGTTCGCCTACGACGAGGTCGAGCGACTTCTCGACCACGGGGAGGTGTGACGTGGCGCTCCACGCGACGAGCGACGCTGCCGCCGGACCCTTCGTCCGGACCGGCCCTCGACCGACGCTGGCGGTCTGGAAGTTCGCCTCCTGCGATGGCTGCCAACTGACCCTGCTCGACTGCGAGGACGAGCTCCTGGCGGTGGCCGGGCAGGTCGACATCGCCTACTTCCTCGAGGCTTCGAGCGCCACCGTGGACGGTCCCTACGACGTCTCGTTGGTGGAGGGCTCGATCACCACCGAGCACGACGCCCAGCGCATCCGCGAGATCCGCGCGCAGTCCGGCAAGCTGGTCGTGCTCGGCGCCTGCGCCACCGCCGGCGGCATCCAGGCGCTGCGCAACTTCGCCGGCGCCGACGGTGGCCCCGACGCTTCGGTCTACGCCGCGTCGATCTACGCCCACCCCGAAGCGCTCGAGGCGCTCCCGCTCGCGACCTCCACGCCCATCTCGGAACACGTCTTCGTCGACTTCGAACTGCGTGGCTGCCCGATCGACAAGCACCAGTTGCTCGAGGTCGTGAGCGCCACCCTCGCCGGCCGCAAGCCGCAGGTGCCCGCGTACGCGGTCTGCCTCGAGTGCAAGCGGCGCGGCGTTCCGTGCGTCCTGGTCGCCGGTGGTCAGCCCTGCCTGGGGCCGGCCACGCAGGCGGGCTGCGGCGCCCTGTGCCCCAGCTTCGGGCGCGGCTGCTACGGGTGCTTCGGGCCGATGGAGGGCCCCAACCTCCCCGCCCTCTCCGAGCGTTTCGCCGCGCTCGGCGTGGACGCCGACGGTTGGCTGCGCGCCCTGCGCACCTACAACGCCTACGCCGGGCCCTTCCGGAAGGAGGCGGAACGTGTCGAACGCCATCGCTCCTGAGACCGTCGCTCGTCCCCCAGCCGGCACGCGCCGCATCGACGTCGAGGCGCTGGCGCGCGTCGAGGGAGAGGGCGCGCTGCACGTGCGCATCGAGGGGCACACCCTCGAGCACGTCGCGCTGCGCATCTACGAACCGCCGCGCCTGTTCGAGGGCTTCCTGCGCGGTCGCCACTACACCGAACCGCCCGACATCACGGCCCGGATCTGCGGCATCTGCCCGGTGGCCTACCAGATGGCGGCGTGCCACGCCCTCGAGGCCGCCTGCGGGGTGACCGTCGACGGTCCGGTCCGCGAGCTGCGCCGCTTGCTCTATTGCGGCGAGTGGATCGAAAGCCACGCGCTGCACGTCTACATGCTCCACGCCCCCGACTTCCTGGGGTACCCGAGCGGCATCCACCTGGCGGCCGACCACCGCAGCACGGTGGAGCAAGGCTTGCGGCTCAAGAAGGTCGGCAACGACCTGATGACCGTGCTCGGCGGCCGCGAGATCCACCCGGTCAACGTGCGCCTGGGCGGCTTCTACCGGCTGCCGCGGCTCGATGCGCTGCGCGCGCTGCGCGAACCGCTGCTGCGCGCTCGCGAGGACGCGTTGGCGACGGTGCGCTGGGTGGCCGGCTTCGAGTTCCCCGACGTCGCCCCCGACCGCGTCTTCATGTCGCTGTCGCACCCAGACGAGTACCCGCTCAACGAGGGGCGGCTGGTCTCGAGCCGCGGCCTCGACGTGCCGGTGAGCGCCTTCGAGGACCACGTGGTCGAGGAGCACGTACCGCACTCCACCGCGCTGCACGCGACGCTCGACGGCGAGCCCTACCTGGTGGGGCCGCTGGCGCGCTACGCGCTGAACTACGACCGGCTGTCGCCGCTGGCGCAGGAGGCGGCGCGGGACGCCGGCCTCGGCCCCGTGGTGCGCAACCCCTTCCAGAGCATCGTGGTGCGCGCCGTCGAACTGGTGTACGCGTGCGACGAGGCGCTCCGCATCCTCGATGCCTACGAGCCCCCCGATCGCCCGAGCGTCGAGGTGCCGCCGCGCGCCGGACGCGGCCACGCCTGCACCGAGGCGCCGCGCGGCACGCTCTACCACCGCTACACGATCAACGACGAGGGCATCGTGCTCGACGCCCGGATCGTGCCGCCCACCGCCCAGAGCCAGGCGAGCATCGAGCAGGACGTGCGCGACGTGGTCGAGGCGCACCTGGACGAGCCGACCGACCAGCTGCAACACCTGTGCGAACAGGCGGTGCGCAACCACGATCCGTGCATCTCGTGCGCCACCCACTTCCTCCGGCTCGAGGTGGAGCGGAGTTGACCTGATGGGCGCGCCGCCCGTGCCCACCCTCGTGGTCGGGATCGGCCACGAAGACCGCGGCGACGACGCGGCCGGCCCGCTCACGGTGCGCCTGTTGGCGCGCGCGTGGGCCGACCGGCCGCCCCCGCACGTCGCCGTGCGCGCGTGGCACGGCGACCTCCTCGGGTTGATCGAGGCGTGGTCCGGGGTCGAGCGGCTGGTGCTCGTCGACGCGGTCGTCACGGGCGCCGCGGTCGGCACGTGCCGCCGCTACGGGGTCGACGCCCCCTTCGCGACGGGCGCGGCGGCGTCGACCCACGGGGTGGGGCTCGCGGACGCCTTGGCGCTGGCCCGCGCCCTCGGCCGGTTGCCGCCCGCGGTCGAGGTGTGGGGGATCGAGGCGGCCGACTTCACGGCCGGCGCCCCGCCCGCCGAGGCCGTGGCCGCCGCCGCCGGCGACCTCGCGGCGCGCTTGGCGGCGACGCTGGGGGCGGAGGACGGCGCATCGACGCGCCGGCGCGAGGCGGCGCCGATGGCTTAGGACGTTCCACCCTCGTGAACGATCGCACGAGTTGGGAACATGGGTCAGTGCGCGACCGCCGCGCGCGACCCCGGTTCCCGCCGGACGTCGCTGCCCGGGGGTCGCGTGGACCGAAGGCCCACCGACCAGGAGGCGGCATCGTGACGAACGTCGAACCCCAAGCTCCCCAGGCGACGCGCCCGAACCGGGTCCCCCCGGCGCCGGCGCCCGCGGCCGACGCGGACCCGCGCGTCGCGCTGTTGACGACCCAGCTGAAGAAGGCGCGCTACCGCTCGGACGCGCTCATCGACCTGCTCCACGTGGCCCAGGACATCTACGGCTACCTGTCGCGGCCGCTGCTCGCCCGGTTGGCCGACGAGCTCTCGTTGCCGCCGTCGAAGGTGCTCGGGGTGGCGACCTTCTACCACCTGTTCCGCTTCGACCCTCCGGGGGACCACACCTGCACGGTGTGCACCGGCACCGCCTGCTTCGTGAAGGGGGCGGACGCGCTGGTGGAGACCGTGGGCAGCGAACTGGGGGTTCCGCTCGGCGGCACCCGCAGCGACGGCCGCGTCTCGCTCCTCGAAGCGCGCTGCCTCGGCAGCTGCGGCATGGCGCCGGTGGCGCTCGTCGACGGCCGCGTGGTCGGCAAGGCGACCGGCGAGGGTCTGGTGGCGGCGCTCCGCGAAGCGGGCGTCGGCGAAGCGGGCGCCGCGCGCGCCTCCGAGTCTGCCGATCACGCTGATCCCGCCGGCACGCCGGCCGTTCTGGGAGGCTCGGCATGAGCGTCGTCGACCTGCACGACCTCGCCCAACGCGAGCTGACGACCCAAGGCTCGTTCCGCACCTCCGTCTTCTGCTGCGGCAGCACCGCCTGCCTCGCGGCGGGGGGCGGCGAGGCGCGCGCGGCGGTCGAGACCGCCGTGGCGGCGGCCGGCGTCGAGAACGACGTGCGCGTGGTCCCGACCGGCTGCATGGGCATGTGCAGCCACGGTCCGCTGGTCAAGGTGCGCGCCCGCGGCGAGGCCGACGTCCTCTACGCCGAGGTCGACGCCGACGCGGCCGGACGGATCGCCAAGGACCACGTCCTGGGCGGCACCCCGGTCCCGGAGGGGCAGATCCCGCTCTCCGACCCCTTCTTCGCGCTCCAGCAGCGCGTGGTGCTCGAGAACATGGGCGAGATGGACCCCGAGCGCATCGAGGCCTACATCGCGCGCAGCGGCTACCAGGCGCTGCAGCGGGCGGTGTTGGAGCAGACGCCCGCCGACGTGGTCGAGGAGATCCGCCGCAGCGGCTTGCGCGGGCGCGGCGGCGGCGGGTACCCGGCCGGCAACAAGTGGAAGCTGCTCGCCGAGGCGCCGGGCGAAGGCAAGAGCGTGATCGCCAACGGCGACGAGGGCGACCCCGGCGCGTACATGGACCGCACGATCATGGAGGACGACCCGCACCGGGTGCTCGAGGGGTTGGCGATCGCCGCCTACGCCACGGGCGCCACCAAGGGCTACCTGTACGTGCGCGCCGAGTACCCGGTCGCCGTGCGGCGCCTGGAGCAGGCCATCCGCCAGGCGCGGCGCCACAAGCTGCTCGGCAAGGGCGTGTTCGGCACCGAGTTCAACTTCGACGTCGAGGTTCGGATCGGCGCCGGCGCCTTCGTCTGCGGCGAGGAGACCGCGCTGATGGCCTCGATCATGGGCGGCCGCGGCACCCCGGTCCTGCGCCCGCCGTACCCCAC
>JAABRX010000085.1 GCA_011390675.1 Trueperaceae bacterium
GTCGTCGTGGTTGGGGGCGACGAAGAAGAACAGGTTCTGCGACTGGCGCAGGACCTCGAGGCGGCCGCTGCGCTCGATCTCGGCGATCACGTTCGGGCTGAGGCGGGTGACCACGTCGAGCTGGCCGGCCAGCGCCTGGGCGACCTGGGTGTTGGCGTCGGGGATGATCCGGAAGATCAGGCCGCCGAGCTTGGGCGCGCCGCCCCAGTACGTCGGGTTCGGTTCGAGCCGCACGTAGGAGCCGGGGACGAACTCCGCGACCTTGAACGCTCCGGTCGTGACCGGGACGCCCTTGTTGAACTCGGCGACGGTCAGCGGGTTCTCGGCGCCGCCGAGGACGTGCTCGGGCAGGATGCCGGCGAACGACGCCAGGTAGTACGGGAGGGCCGAGAAGGGCCGCTTGAGGACGAAGCGCACGGTGTGGTCGTCGATGATCTCGACGGAGTCGATCACGTTGAACTGCGATGCGCTCTGCGCGCCCAGGTCGGCGTTGAGCACGACGTCGTTGAAGGTGAAGGCGACGTCGGCGGCGTCGAACGGGTCGCCGTCGGACCACACGACGCCCTGGCGCAGCTCGAACACCCACGCCAGGCCGCCCTCTTCCGGGGTCCACGAGGTGGCCAGCGCCGGGACGGGGCTGAGGTCCTCCGGCGAGTAGCGGGTGAGCTGTTCGAACAGGATCGTGTTGATCAGGTTCGACTCGATCACCGCGCCCGGGGTCCAGGGGTTGAGCGTCGGGTCGGCGTTGGTGGCCAGGTTCAGGACGGCGTCGGGGTCGTGGTCTTGAGCCCAGGCGGAGCCGAGGGCCCCCGCCACGAGGGCGATGGCGAGGACGAGGCGTGCGGTGGTGGTGCGAAGGGACATGCGGTTCCTCCTTAGGAACGAGCCGCGCCGGGTGGCATCGGCGAGGCGACGGGGGTCGGGATGAGCGATTGGGCGAGGGCGTGGGTGAGGTCGTGGGCGGCGGCGCGCGCCAGCGCGCCGAAGCGCTCCAGGGTGACGTCGTCGATGCGGTAGGAGGGTCCGCCGATGCTCACGCCCGCGACCGGGTCGCCGGTAGCGTCGAAGACGGCGGCGCCCACGCCGCGGGCCGACGGGTCGAAGTCCTCGTCGGAGATCGAGTGACCGCGCGCGCGGATGGCGGCGAGCTCGGCTTCGAGCGCGGCGCGGTCGCGGTAGGTGCGGTCCGTGAAGACCGGCAGTTCGTCGAGGCGGTCGAGCAGCGCGCGCTGCTCCGCCTCCGGCAGCCAGGCGAGCATCGCCTTGGGTACGGCGCCGGCGTGCAGGGGGATCGAGCGACCGAGGACCGACATGAGCCGGACGCTCTGGGGGCTCTCGCGGCGGTCGACGCACACGGCCCGCTCGCCACGGCGCACGAACAGGTGGACGGTCTCGCGCGTCTCCGAGCTCAGGCGGTCGAGGACCGGGCCGGCGACGTCGATCACGGAGGTCGCGTGGAAGCGCATGGCGGCCGTGCACAGCGCGGCCGCGGCGGGCCCGAGCTCGAAGCGTGCGTCGCCGGTCGCCACCAGGAACCCACCCGCCTCGAGGGTCTTGAGCGACCGGTACGCCTGGTTGCGCTCCAACCCGAGCAAGGCGGTCACGTCGGCCAGCCCCAGCTTGTGCGGCGGCCGCGCGAAGGCGCGCAGCACCTCCAGCGTCCGCAGCGCCGAGGCGATGACGTAGGGGGTGCGCTCCTCGGCGGCGTGGGTTGGGGGGCGGAAGTGTTCTCGCATGGTGAACTAAGTTCGGAGTGTAAGACGGGCGGCGGAGCCCGTCAATGGCTTCTCGCGATCGTGAATACACATGCGCCGGTGCCTGCCCGGCTAGGCTCGGGCATGCCGCGTCGCTCGCTTCTCGCCCTGCTCGTCCTCGCCGCCTCCGGCTGGGGTGCCGCGCAGACCCTGCCCGACGTCGACGCGCCGGTCCTGCGGCCGCACCTCGACGGCCACGTGTGCGAGGTCGGCGAGCCGCCCGTGGCGCGTTCGGCGGCCGAGGAGGCGCGCTTCGCGATGCGGGCGCGCTACCGCACCGTGCTCCCGCGCTTCTTGGCGCGCGTCCCCGACGAACCCGACGCGGTCCTCGTGATGCCCGTCGACGGCGTGCGCGTGGCGCAGGTGGCCGACACGTGGGGTGCCCCACGCTTCAGCCGCGGGCACGAGGGGCAGGACGTGTTCGCGCCGCGCGGGACGCCGGTGCGCTCCGCCACGCCGGGCCTCGTCTACCGCATCGACGACCTGAGCCTGGGCGGGCTGTCGGTGACGATCGTCGGCGGCGCGGGGCGGCGCTACTTCTACACCCACTTCGACGCCGTGCCCGAGTCGCTGCGCGAGGGACAGCGCGTCGAGGTGGGCACCGTGCTCGGCTTCGTGGGGACCTCGGGCAACGCCGCCGGGACGCCGCCTCATCTGCACCTGGGGGTCTACGAGGGCGACGAAGACCCGTGCGCCTGGAACGCGATCGACCCGCTGCCCCTGCTCGTCGACCGGGACTAGCGCCGGCGGGACGAATGCCGCACGCGCCGGCGCCATCGTGGCGCGTACCGTCGGGCACGATGCCGGGGACCCACGACGCCCAGAAGACCGAGGCGGCGAGCGAACGAGCGCGCGCCACCGCCGACCTGCTCGCCCGCTACGACCGGCCGGGGCCGCGCTACACGTCGTACCCGACCGCCGTCGAGTTCCATGAAGGCTTCGGCCCGGAGCGCTACCTCGAGAAGCTCGAGGCGGCGTCCGCGCGGCCCGAGGCGCCGCTGGCCGCCTACGTCCACCTGCCGTTCTGCGCCGAGCGGTGCACCTTCTGCGGCTGCAACGTGATCATCACCAAGGACGCCGCCCTCGCCGAGGACTACGTGGCGTTGCTCGACCGCGAGGTCGGGCTGGTCGCCGCACCGCTCGGTCGGCGCCGCAGCTTGGCGCAGCTGCACTGGGGCGGCGGCACCCCGACCCACCTCCCCCCCGACGAGCTGCGGCGCGTGTGGGACCTGCTGATGGCGCGCTTCGAGCTGGCGCCCGACGCCGAGGTGGCGATCGAGGTCGACCCGCGCGTCACCACCCCGGAGCAGGCGCGGCTGCTCGTCGAGCTCGGGTTCAACCGCGTCTCGATGGGCGTCCAGGACTTCGATCCGGCCGTCCAGGTGGCGATCAACCGCTTCCAGACCCCGGAGCAGACCACCGACCTGCACGAGCGCTTCCGCGACCTGGGGGTGCCGTCGATCAACTTCGACCTGGTGTACGGGTTGCCGCGACAGTCGCCCGCGTCGTTCCGGACCACCGTCGAGCGCACGCTGGCGCTGCGCCCCGACCGCGTCGCCGTGTACTCGTACGCCTACGTGCCGTGGAAGGAAGCGAACCAGAACCGCATCCTCCCCGAGGACCTACCGGCGCGCGAGGTCAAGTTCGAGCTGTTCGGCATCGCCTACGACCTGTTCACCGCTGCCGGGTACGTGCAGATCGGCATGGACCACTTCGCGCTGCCGACCGATTCGCTGGCGCGTGCCGCCCGCGCTGGACGGCTGTACCGCAACTTCATGGGCTACACGACGCACCCGGCCGACGACTCGGTGGGCTTCGGGGTGTCGGCGATCGGCGATCTGGGCGGCGCGTTCGCGCAGAACACCAAGAAGCTCAACCGCTACCGCGACCTGCTCGACCGCGGCGTGCCGCCGGTCGAGCGCGGCTTCGAGCGCAGCGCCGACGACGAGCTGCGCCGGGACGTGATCCAGGCGCTGATGTGCAACTTCCACCTCGACGTCCGTGCGCTCGAGCGCGCGCACGGGATCGACTTCGACGCCACGTTCCGGGGGGCCCTCGCGGAGCTCGATGCGGGTCCGGTCGCCCACGGCTTCGTGCGCCGCACCCCCGACGCGATCGACGTGACCGAGGCGGGGCGTCTGTTCGTCCGCAACGTCTGCATGCCCTTCGACGCGTACCTGGCCAAGCACCAGGCGGGCCCGAAGCCGACGTTCTCCCGCACCGTCTGACGTTTGGGTCTGCTCGACCGCGGGCGACGGACCCCGTGGCGCTCGCGTGCCGCACCCCGAGCTGCGCTCCTGACGTGCAGCTCGCACCGCACGTGAGCGGTTCGGTGCCTATGGTGAGGTTCACCGCGGGGACGGCGTGCGCGGGCGCCCGACGAGGGCCGACCGCGTCTTGGACCTCCCCCCGGAACGGAGCACCATGACCCGACCTACCGAACGGCACGTCGAACCACCCATCCGCACGTCCGTGATCCACGACGACGAGCACCTGCCTCGCGGCCGAGCCTCGTGGGGCGCCATCATCGCCGGCGTCGTCGCGGCCTTCGTCGTGATGCTGGTCCTCGAGGTCCTCATGCTGTGGCTGGGCCTGTCGGCCATCGATCCCGTACGGGAAACGAACCCCTTCGCGGGGCTGGGGGCCGGCGCGGCCATCGGCTACCTGGCGATCATGGCGATCGCTCTGTTCGTCGGCGGCCTCGTCACCGGCCGGCTGGCCAACCGCGTCAACGGATCCGACGTCTTCTGGCACGGCTTCCTCACCTGGGGGGTGTTCACGATCGCCAGCCTCGGGTTCGCGTTCACGGCGGCCGGCGCCCTCGTGAGCGGCACGATCGGCGTGGTCGGCAACGCGGCCGGCGCCGTCGGCGGTGGCATCGCTGCGATCGCGCCCGACCTCGCCGAGACCCAGGAGCTGCTCGAGGAGCAACTGGCGCTCTCCGACGACGTATTGGACGAGCTCGAGCCGCTCTGGACCGATCCGGCGGCGCGGCGTGAGTTCGCCGACGAGATCGCCCAGGTCTTCGACGATGGGAACGCGACGATCGACGCCGCGGACCGCCAGAACCTCATCGACTACATCGCCGAGAACACCGAGCTGAGCGAAGCCGACATCGAAGCGCGCGTCGACGGCTGGATCGAACGCTTCGAGGAGGCGCAGGCGAGGCTGGTCGCGCTCGAGGACGACCTGCGCATGGCCGGCGAAGAGGCGGCGGACGCACTCGCGAGCGCGGCGATGTGGGCGTTCTTCGGCCTGATCCTGGGCGCCCTCATCACCTGGCTCGGTGCCCGTGCGGGCGCCCCCGGTTCGCGGGCCGCAGCGACGCGAGCCTAGGCTGGGCCGCTGTGGCTACCCGCCCGATCGTCCCTTCCCGCACGACGCATCGCGCCCCCCGACCGGACCGGTCGGGGGGCGCGATGCGTGGAGGGGGCGAGGCTCAGTTCTCGCGCAAGCAGCCCTGCTCGTTGGCCGAGAAGGCGTTCGCGGTGCACACGTCCGCGTTCACGACCGAGTCCGCGGCGACCCAGAGGCCGTAGCCGACGCCCGTGCCCACGACCCCGGCGTGCCGGAAGGTCGAGTTCGTGATCGTCATCTGGGCGGTGTTCGATGGGATCTGACCCACGACGAGGTTGCCGAGCGCGTTCGACACGTTGATCTCACGGCCGCCGCCGTACTCGATCGTGACGTGGTCGAGGACGTTGCCGCTCATCCGGGCCCGGCGGAGGTAGACGCCGTCCCAGGAGCCACCGGTCTCGATCTCGCCGGTGAGGAGGATGGGTGCGGCGGCGGTGCCGTCGGCCACGAGTCCGGCGTTCTCGTCGTACGCCCAGACACCGGCGTTCTGCCGGAACGCGAGCGTCGCGCCCGGCGCGAGCGTGAGGACGGCCTCGAGGGTGACGAGCCCTTCCACGCTGTAGCGGACGCCGGCGCCCAGGGCGGGCCAGATGCTGTTCAGGTCGATCAGATCGTCGAACTCGGTGGCGTGGACGCGAACCTCGTCGAGGTCGTTGCCGGCGTAGGTCGTCCCGTCGTCGAGCCAGCGCGCGCCGCGCGCCGACACGCGGGCGGCGCCGTCGGCGTTCGCCGTCAACGTGTTGTCGGCGAAGCCGTCCTGGGCGAAGGTCGAGCGGCTCGACACGTAGAGGCCGTACCCGGCGCTCTCGCGCAACGTGGTGTTCGTGACGGTGGTCCCGAGGGCGTTGTCGACTTGCGAGGCGAAGCTGCCGATGGCGAGGTTGGCGCCGTACGCTTCGCCGCCCCCGACGTCGCGGCCACCGTACTCGATGGTCACGTGGTCGAACACGCTCGCCTGGCCCGCACCCGGACGGCGCAGGAGCACGCCGCGCCAATGGCCACGCGTCGCTTGGCTGCCGGTGAAGACGATGGGCGCGGTCGACGTGCCGTCGGCCACGATCCGACCGCCGTCTTCGGCCCGGATGCCGCCATCCTCGGCGACTTCGATGGTGACGCCGGGCTCGATGGTCAGCGTCGCCATCACGTCGAGCAGGCCGTCGAGGCGGTAGGGCACGCCGTGCGCGAGGCGCGGCCACGTGGCGTCTTCGGTGACGTCATGGGTACCGGAGAGGTGCGTCTCGCCGGCCTCGACGATCACCACGTCGTCGCCGTTCCCGCGGAAGTCGGTGGTGCCGTTCAGCTGGTCCGCGGACTTCGCCGACACCCAGCCCGCGCCCAGGGCGTGCCCGGTCACGGTGTTGCCGGCGAACGTCGGCAGGCGGGAGTCGCGCGACACGTAGAGGCCGTACCCCGCGCCGTCGCGGACGATCGTGTCGGTCACGTCGACGAAGGCCGTGCCGCTGTTGTCGGGGCCGCCCAGCTTGAGGGCGTAACCGAGCCCGGTCGCGGGGTCGATCCGGCCGGCGTGCGCGATCTCGGCGTGGGCGATCCGGTTGCCGAGGTCCTCGCTCCGCCAGTACTCGATGCCGCGCCACCAGCCGGGCGAAGCCTCGGTGCCGGCGAAGCTCACGGGCGCGCTCGACGTGCCCGCGACGACGAGGGTGCCGCCCGAACCGATGCGCAGTCCGGCGTCCTCGGCGAAGCGCACGACGGTCCCTGCGTCGACCGTGAGGGCATCGTAGACGTCGATGGCTTCCTCGACGACGACGTCGGTGCAGCCGTTGCCCTGCGCGGACCAGGTCGTCAGGACGGTGACGTTCGCGTCGACGACGGTCGGCGCGGTGCACGGCACCACCGTGACGCTGGCCGTGCCTTGGAGGGTGGCGTCGGCGGTGCTGGTCGCGGTCACCGTGGTGGTGCCTTCGCCCACCCCGGTCACGCGGCCCGTGGCGTCGACGGACGCGACGGCGGCGTTCGCGGTCGCCCACCCGATGGCCGTCGTGGGGGCGCCGTCGAGGGTCGCGTCCAGCGCGCGCGTGGCGCCCACGCCGAGGGTCACGTCGGCGGGGGTGACGGCGAGGTCGCCGCCGCTCGGGGTCGGTACGCCGGAGCCGCCGCCGCAGGCGGTCAGGACGAGGGCGACCAGGGCCAACCCGACGATCCGGGTCGCGAGCGGGTGGGCCGCGCCACGGCGCGGCCAGCGGGTCTCACGGCGCGGATCGTGGCGCCGGTCGGTGGTCGAGGGTGCGGTCGTGCGGTGGGGGACAAGGGTCGACATCCAGCCTCCTCAGGGCTCGTCGTCGTCCACGTCGGGCGGGCCCTCGGTGGGCGCGCCGCGGTCGCGGGCGATCGTTTGGCGAGCGGTGCGCTCGTCGAGGAAGGCACGGAGCGCCGCCATGCCGCCGAAGCGACGGACGGCGCGCGTCCGGACGTCGGTCAGGCTGGCGCGCCAGGCGTCGTCGCCGCGACCGTCGCGCCATAGATGCAGGACGTACCGGGCTTCCTCACGCACGCCCCGAAGGTAGCGGGCGAGGCTCAAAACATGCACAAACGGCGTGAGGGAGGGGCTTCAGAGCGCGAGAAGGTGTCCGGTCGAGGAGTGAGCGCGCAGCCGAGCGTCCAGTCGCGCGTGGGCCGCGGTCGCCGTCGCGTCCGCTTCCGGCAGCAGCACGAGGCTCGCCGACCAGGCGACGTAGGGCAGCGACCGGGCCCGAGCGATCGCGCGCGCGGCGGTCGCGTCCGCAGCCGCGGACGCCGGGTCGGTCGTCGCCGCCGCCCGCGCACGGGCGACGAGCGCGAGCGCCCGCTGCTCGCCCATACCGTGGGCCTCGGCCCGCGTCAGCGAGCGCTGGGCGTGCCGTCCTGCCGCGTCGGCGTCGCCCGCGGCGCGCTCCGCCACGCTGCAGGCGCGTTCGGCGACGACGACGGCGAGCGGCTGATCGATCCGGTTCGCGAGCGCGAGCGCCTCGGTCGCGGCGGAGCGCGCGCGTTCCGGCTCGCCGAACGCAGCCTCGACCCCGGATCGGACGCTCAAGACGGTGCTCCGCCGGTAGGGATCGGGGACGCCGTCGAGGGCGTGCAGAGCGCGCTCGACGGCCTCACGGGCGCCGTCGGCATCGTCGCAGGACAGCGCTACGAAGGCGCGGCGGCTGTGGGTGTCGGCGGCGAACAACGGGGTCCCGTGGACCTCGACCAAGCGCCGGGCGTCGCGCAGGTGGGCCGCTGCGGCGTCGAAGCGGCCCGCCGACGCCGTCGCCAACGCGAGCGCGTTGTGGGCGAGGACCTGACTGTGGCCGTCGCCGGCCGCAGCGAACCGCGCGAGCGCTGCCTCGAGCGCCACGGCGGCGCGCGCGGGCCACCCCTGAGCCCACGCGGCGAGGCCGGCCATGACGTCGACGTGCCCTGCCGTGTCGCCGCTGAGCGCGCCCCGGTCCATGCGGGCGAGGCGCACGGCGCACGCCGCGTAGCGGCCGACGTGCCAGTCGAGCGTCGCCCGCTCGAACCCGAGTTCCGAGTCGTCGGGTTCGTGCTCGGCGTAGGCGACCAGCGCGGCCTCGGCGGCGCGGAAATCGCCTCGTGCCCAAGCGAGATGGAACGCGAGGCCGCGCCGATGCCGCGCGACCTCGGTCGTGTCCGCACCGCCGCCGCGCCGCGCCGCCTCGTCGAGGAGGGCCTCGGCGCGATCGAACGCCCCCGCCGTACGCGCCAGGGACGCCAGCCGCAGCAGCGCGGCGAGCGCGAGGTCCGCGTGGCCGTAGCGGTCGGAGGCCGCGAGCGCGGCCTCGACGTCGGCGCGCCCACGGGCGAGGTCGGAGCGCCCCCGGGCGCCGCCCAGCCAAAGGAGCGCGCGGGCGTAGGGCTCCGACGTGGGGTCGACGTCGTCCAACACGCGCTCGAGCCAGGTCATCGCGCGCGCGGACGGGCCGATCCGCAGAGCCGCTTCGGCCGCGGACTGCAGGGCGGCGACGGCCTCGGCCCCCGTCGCCCCTTCGACGGCGTGCCAGGCGACGACGCCAGCTGCCGCGCCGCGCCGCTCCAGGACGCGCGCGAGGCGGCGGTGCAGCAAGCGGTGCACGCTCGCGGGTGCGTGGGCACGCACGACCTCGCCCACCACGTCGTGCACCTCGGCGCCGTCCACGAGCAAGCCTGCGGACGTCGCCTCGCCGATCGCTTCGGCGACGCGATGCTCGTCGAGCTCGAGCGTTTCGGCCAGGACGTCGTCCTCGGTGTCCGGGGCGAGCGCGATCACCCGCAACACGCGCAGAGCGTCGCGGTCCACGGTCGCGAGCCGGCGCATGATCACGCTCGCGACCCGGTCGGGTACTTCGAAGCCGTCCGGCAGCCCGACGCCCGAGCCGAGCCCGCCGGCCGCGTGGAGGTCCTTGAGCGACTCGACGACGAACAACGGGTTTCCGCCCGTGAAGCGGACGAGCTCGGCCGCGAGGCCCGCGCCATCCCCGACGCCGAGGTCCGCCAACAAGCGTTCGACCGAGGCTGCATCGAGCGGTCGGAGGGGCACCTCGACGGCCGCCGACCCACGCCGGGCCGCGCCCACGACGTCGTCGCGGTGGGTTGCGAGCTCGTCGTCCCGCGCCGTGACGACGATCGCCGGTCCGTGCGGGCGCGGCGACGCGAGCGCGCCGAGGAGCAGGCGGCGGCTGTCGGGATCGAAGGCGTGGAGGTCGTCGATCACCAGCGTCCGAACGTCGGGCGGCAGGCCCTCGACCAGCGCCTGCACGGCCGGTCCCAGCCGCACCGCCGCTCGCGGCCCGTCGTCCGGCTCCGTCGACTTGCCGCGAGCAGGCGCCAGGCGCGCGAGCTCGTGGCGAATCCAGCCGGCCACCTGCGTCCCGCCCATCGCGTGCAGCAGGACCGGGATCGCCCGCGTGAGGCTCGCATAGGGCACGCCCGCGTCGCCTGCGTGCCCGACGAGGGCGACGTAGCGACCGCGCCGCTGCGCGGCGTCGAAGGCGAGCCGGCTCTTGCCGGTGCCGGCCGCGCCCACGAGCCACACCCGCTCCGCGTTCGCCCACGTCGCCTCGACCGCAGCCAACTCGGCGTCGCGCCCGACGAGCCGGCGGGGCCGAAGCAGCTCGGGTGGGATCGGGCCGAGGCTGGCGAGCGGGTCGCGCGTCTCGAGCGCCCGCTCGGCCGCCGCGATCGCGTCGCCCAGTTCCTGCGTCTCGGGCAACGGGGCAACGTGGAGATCTCGGTCGAGGGTCGCTACGCAGAGCTCGAACGCGGCGCGCGCGGCTCGGAGGTCGCCGCGTCGCATGTGGATGCGAAGGACCGCACGATGGGTGGATTCGTCGAACGGATCGAGCGTCAACAGCGTCCTCGCCGCGCGCAGGGCCTCATCGTCCGAGTCGTCGGCCTCGTGCGCGGCGACGACGGCGCGCAGCGCCTCGTGCCGGAGGCCGTCGAGGCGCAAGCGCTCGACCTGAAGCCAGTCCTCGAAGGCGGGCGCGCCGCGCACGATCAGCCCCTCGAACGGCGCGCCACGCCACAACCGGAGCGCTGCGGCCGGTCGACCGCGACGGACCAAGCGTTCGAACGTCGCCGCGTCGCACCGGACGTGCGCGGTCGCGCCGCGACGGTTCTTCGGAAGCCAACCTTCGCCGCCTGGTAGCGCGCGGAGGGTATGGAGCGCCTGGTGCACGCTCGCGACGCGACCGGGTCGCCAGAGCAGCTCGGCGAGTTCCGCCGTTTCGATCGGGTGCTCGGCGACCGCGAGGTGCGCGAGCAGTGCGCGCGCTTTGAGCGCACTCGGCGCGACCGCCCGGCCGCGCCACGCGAATGCTGGCACGCCGAGCACGCGGGCGACGAGGCGTGGTCCGGACATCCGGGCAGGCTAACGTCCGCGGAGGTGGTCGCGGGCTCGATGGAGGGGTTCCATCGGAACCGCGCCGTCTGCGGCCACCGGAACGGGGCGTACGGGAACGGGTCCTCCGGGAGGCGCGGCGCTGGGGGTCGCGCTCCGGAGTCCGGACGTGCCATCCTCGGGAGCGGCCCCGAGGAGGTCCCGTGACGAGCGCCACGACCGCCCGCCCCCGCGCCGAGTTCCGCGTCGAGGGCGCCCCTTCGTTCGACCGCCGCGGACCGCGGCGGTGGGTGCTGTCGCACCTCGGTCGCCATCCGGCGCTGCTGGCCGGGTTCGTGGTCGGGCTGCTCGGCGCGAGCTTGCTCAACTCCACGGTGGCGCGGCTGACCGGCGTCGCCTTCGACGAGGTCGTGGGCGGTCTCGACGTCGCCCGCCTCACCACGCTCGCGCTGGTCGTGCTCGCAGCGGTCCTCGTGCGCGGCGTGCTCGACCTGGGGGCCTCGTTCGCGGTCGAGACCCTCGCGCAGCGCATCGAGCGCGACGCGCGCGAGGAGCTCTACCTGTCGCTGCTCGGCAAGAGCCAGACCTTCCACGAGCGCCAGCGCGTGGGCGACGTGATGGCCCGCGCGACCAACGACGTGCGGCAGCTCAACGGGATGATGAACCCCGGCGTGGCGCTCATCGGCGAGTCGATGCTCGGCCTGATCGTGCCGATCGTCTTCGTCGCGGCGCTCGACCCGCAGCTGCTCGCGGCGCCGTTGGCGTTCGTGGTCGCGTTCGCCTTCGCGCTGCGGCGCTACACGCGCGAGCTCACGCCGGTCACCGCCGGTCAGCGGCGCGCGTTCGGCGAGCTCAACGCCGGCCTGAACGAGACCATCGAGGGCATCGAGGTGGTCAAGTCGACCGCTCAGGAGCCCGCCGAGCGTGCGCGCTTCTCGACCAACGCCCGCCGCTACCGCGACCACTTCGTCCGCCAAGGCTTGGTGCAGGCGCGCTACTTGCCGCTGCTGATCGTCTCGGTCGCGTTCGCCGGCGCCTTCGCGCACGGCCTGCTGCGGGTGGCCGACGGCGCGATCACGAGCGGTGAGCTGGTCGCGTACATGGGCTTGGTCGGGCTCCTGCGCTTCCCGGCGTTCATCTCGATCTTCACCTTCTCGCTCGTGGAGCTGGGCCTCGCCGGCGCCCGCCGGATGCTCGAGCTGATGCGCACCGACACCGAGCTCGACGAGAACCCGTCGGGGCACGCGGCGCGGCTGCGCGGCGCGATCGAGTTCCAGGACGTCACCTTCGCCTACGGTGGCGAGGCGGGGCGCGAAGGGCTCCAGAGGGTGTCGTTCCGCGTCGAGCCCGGGCAGACGGTGGCGATCGTCGGGACCACCGGTTCCGGGAAGAGCACCCTGACCAAGCTCGTCAACCGCGTCTACGACGCGACGGCGGGGCGCGTGTCGGTCGACGGCGTCGACGTGCGCGACTGGAGCCTGGCGTCGCTGCGCTCGCAGATGTCGGTGATCGAGCAGGACGTGTTCCTGTTCGCGCGGTCGGTGGAGGAGAACGTCGCGTTCGGCCTCGAGGGCGCCACCCACCAAGCGGTCGTCGAGGCGGCCCGTGCGGCGCAGGCGCTCGAGTTCGTCGAGCGTCTGCCCGATGGCTTCGCGACCGTGATCGGCGAGCGCGGCACCACCCTGTCGGGCGGCCAGCGGCAGCGCCTCGCGATCGCCCGCGCGCTGCTCGTCGACCCGCGCGTGCTCGTGCTCGACGACGCGACCAGCGCCGTCGACTCGGCCACCGAGGACGCCATCCAGCGCGCGATCCACGCGGTGCTGCAGGGGCGCACGACGCTCCTGATCACGCACCGCCTGGCGCAGATCCGCAAGGCCGACCTGGTGATCCTGCTCGATCGCGGCCGGGTGGTCGACCAGGGCACCCACGACGAGCTGCTCGAGCGCAGCGCCGCGTACCGGCGCATCTTCGGGCGGACCTGACGTGGGCTTCATCATGGACGGCATCGCGGCCGAGGGCTACGACCGCAACTACACCGACGGTCAACTGCTCCGGCGCATCGGACGCTACTTCCGGCCGCACGGGCCGACGATGCTCGGCGTGGGGGCCGCCATCGTCGCGGGCGCGGGACTCGACGCGGCGCTGCCGATCCTGGTGTCGGTCGGCGTCGACCGCGTGCTCGCCGACGGGTTCGATCGCGCGAGCCTCATCGAGCGCTCCGGCTGGCTGCTGGCCGCGGTGCTCGCTTCCGGCGTGCTCTCGTATGGGCTCAACTTCGTGCGCCAGTGGTGGACCGCGCGCGTGGTCGGCGACGTGGTGCTGACGCTGCGCGAGGACGCCGCGGACGCGGTCCTCGCGCGCGATCTGTCGTTCTACGACGAGTTCTCGACCGGCCGCATCGTCAGCCGCGTGACCAGCGACACCCAGGACTTCGCGACGGTGGTGACGCTGACGCTGAACCTGATCGCCCAGGTGCTTCAGGTGGCGATCGTGGTGGGGGTGCTCGTCGCCATCGACCTGCGCCTCGCTCTGATCGCGATGACGATCGCGCCCGTGATCGTCGCGGTGGCGCTCGGATTCCGCCGCATCGCGCGCCTGGTGACCCAGCAGGCGCGGCGGGTGTTGGCCGAGGTGAACGCGAACGTGCAGGAGTCGGTGACCGGTATCTCGGTGGCCAAGGCGTTCCGCCAGGAAGCGGCCACCTACCGGCGCTTCCAGGAGGTGAACGCCCGCTCCTACCGGCTCAACTTGCGCCAGGGGCTGGTCTTCTCCGCGATCTTCCCGGTGCTGGGCACGATCGCGGGCGTCGGGACCTTCCTGGTGCTGTACTTCGGCGGGCGCTCGGTGGGCGCGGGGGAAGTCACGCCCGGACAGTGGTACCTGTTCGTCCAGGCGGTCGCGCTGTTCTGGTTCCCGCTCACGTCGATCGCGTCGTTCTGGAGCCAGTTCCAGCTGGGATTGTCGGCGAGCGAGCGGGTGTTCGCGCTCGTCGACGCGGAGCCGCGCGTGGCGCAGACGGACGCCCGTCCGGCGCCCGCGCTCGAGGGCCGGATCGAGTTCCGTGGCGTCGACTTCGCGTACGTTCCCACCGAACCGGTGCTGCGCGGGTTCGACCTGACGATCGCCGCCGGCGAGACGGTGGCGCTCGTCGGCGACACCGGCGCGGGCAAGTCGAGCCTGGGCAAGCTGATCGCGCGCTTCTACGAGTTCCAAGGGGGCACCATCCTCGTCGACGGCCACGACCTGCGCACCTTCGACCTGCCGAGCTACCGCCGGCAGGTAGGGATCGTCCCGCAGACGCCCCTCCTGTTCCGAGGCACGGTGCGCGACAACGTCCGCTACGCGCGCCCCGACGCCGGCGACGCCGTGGTCGAGGCCGCCGCCCGCAGCGTGGCCGGGGGCGACTGGCTCGACGCGCTGCCGCGCGGGCTCGATACCGAGGTCACGGAAGGGGGCCGCGGCTTGTCGATGGGCCAGCGCCAGCTGGTCGCGCTCGCGCGCGTGCTGTTGCAGGATCCGCGGGTGCTGATCCTCGACGAGGCGACCGCGAGCGTCGACCCGTTCACCGAAGCGCTCATCCAGGAGGGGCTCGACGTGGCGCTGGCCGGCCGCACCGCGGTCGTGATCGCCCACCGGCTCTCGACCGTGCGTCGCGCCGACCGCATCCTGGTGCTGCGCCGCGGCGAGGTGATCGAGCAGGGCACCCACGACGCGCTGGTCGCGCGCGGCGGTGCGTACGCCGACCTGTACGACACCTACTTCCGGCATCAGGCGCCGGACTACGATCCGACGGCCGCGGGTGCTTGACCCGTCCGTCGGCGGTACCATCGGGGCGTCGTGCGTCTGACCCCCCGTGCCCTCCCGCTCGCGCTGGCCGTCGCCTTGGCGGTCGCGGGCGTCGTGTACCTCGGTGGGGTGCGGCGACCGCCGACGTTCGAGGTGCTGCAGCTCTGGACCTGGACGACGGCGCCACCCGGCGAGGCGGGGCCGTACCTCGCGGCGTTGGCCAGCGCCGAGCTGCGAGCTGAGGTCGCGAACGCGTGGCTCGGGCGAGCGCCGCAACCCGGCGAGGTCGATGCGGTCCGCGACTGGCTCGTGGCGCGCGAGGACCCCGCCGGCATCCGCATCACCGTCCGGGGAGGTTCGGCCGAGGAGGCGGAGGAACGGTCGGAGGCCGTGGCCGAGGCGTTCGCCGCCTGGTCGATCGAGCACGTCGTCGAGCGTCGCGAATCGGAGCTCTCCGCCGCGCAGACGCGCGTCGAGGAAGCGACCGAGCGCGTCCGCGCCGCTCAGGTGCTCGGGCCGGCGTCGGACGCCGACGTCCCGACGCTGCTGCGCGAGCGCGACGCCGCGATCGACGCGCGGGACGCTGCGCTGACGGCGCTCGCGACCGGTCCGACGGCGCCGCTCGACGTGCGCCGCGACGTGGTCCGCGCCCGCCCGCCCACAGCGGCGCGCGATGCATTGGTCAGTGGCGCCGTGGCCGGCGTGCTCGGGCTCCTCGCGGGCCTTCGCGGGTCGACGGGTTCGGCCGCCGCCGCGAAGCGGCGCACGCAGCGCTACGCGTCGCAGCGCGCTGCCCCCGAGGGCGGCCGCACGCGGGACGCGCCACCGTCGGACCCCGCCGCGCTCGCGCGGTTTCCGGCCACCACGGGCGACGACGTGCCGGCCCTGCGGTCCCCCGCCGAGGCGCTCGCGCGCGCCGTCGTGGCGCACGATGCAGCGACGCCGGCCGTGGTCTTGGTCGCGAGCGTTGCGTCGGGCGAGGGCAAGACGACCGTCGCGTGCCATCTGGCCGAAGCATTGACCCGAGCGGGTCGGCGCACGCTGCTCGTCGACGCTTCGCTGTGGTCACCGGCGCTCGCCGCTCGGTACGACCTCGTCGAGGCGCCGAACGCCGTCTCCACGCGGATCGCCAGCACCCTCGATTGGATGCAGCGACCCCTGGGCAAGCATCAGGTGGTCGGGGTCGACCTCGGCGACGAGCGTCGGATGGACTTGGTGCCGCAGTTCCGCGCGACGCGGCCGGCGCCAGGCACGGCCGCCGCGCTCTTCGGTGCGTTCGGCGACGCGCTCGGTCGGTGGCGAGGGTACGACGTCGTCGTCGTCGACACGGCGGCGCTCGATGCGGTCGACGACACCATCCACCTCGCGCCCTTCGCCACCGCGGCCGTGGTCGTCGTCGACCGTCGCTTGGACGGTCGACGCCACCGCGACGACGCTCGCCGACGGCTGCGCGATGCGGAGGTACCGCTTCTCGGCTTCGTGATCAACGAGCCGCGTGGTCCGGACGAAGGGATCCGTGGGTCAGCGGCCGTCGGGTAGCGCGGCGCCAGCGGGCGTCGCGATGGCCCGCACCCGCAGCGCCGTCGGCAGGTAGCGGTCCGCGTCGTCGCCCGAGCCGGAGACGGGCGTTCCGTCTGGACGGCGCAGCACCCACATGAGGGCGTCGACCCCGTTTCGCCAGTCCACCGACGCGGCGCCCGCGAGGTCGCGCCAGCGGACGGACGCTTCGTACGTGCCGGACGCCCCGAGGACCAGGAGGTCGATGGCGCTGCACGCCGGCGCGACCGCGACGTCGGGGGGGACGAGGCAGAACTGAAGCCACATCGGAGCGTCGCCCGTGCGCTCCGCCACGGTCGCTCGCACGTGCAGCACGTCGTCGACGTGCGTGCTCAAGTCGACGCGGAGGCCCGGAGACGCGACGTACGCGATGGAGGGGTTGGCCGTGGCGTCTCCGGCGCGGTGCGTGTGGGCCACGTCGCCGAGCGTGAGGGTTGCCGTCGCGACGGGCTCGGCGGCACGTTCGGCCGCTGCGCTCGCAGCCGCCTGTTCGGCGGCGACCCGCGCGGCTTCCTGCTCGGCAGCCATCCGCTCCGCCTCTCGTTCCGCCGCCACCCGCGCGGCCTCTTCCTGAGCGGCCACCCGCGCGGCCTCTTCTTGGGCGGCCACCCGCGCGGCTTCCTCCTCGGCCGCGATGCGGTCCGCCTCGGCCTGGGCGGCCCGGGCCGATTCAGCCGCACGTTCGTCTTCTGCGTCGGCCGTGGCGCGGGCGTCGGCGTCGTCGGCCGTCTCCTGGGCGGCACGCTGTTCGGCCGCCGCGCGCGCCGCTTCGGCTGCGGCGGCTTCCGCTGCTTCGCGTTCGGCGGCCGCCTGCTCCGCTTCGGCTCGAGCCGCGGCGCGCGCTGCCGCATCGGCAGCAGCTTGCGCCTGCTCCGCTTCGGCTTCCTGGGCCCCGATCCGTTCGGCTTCCGCCCGTGCCAAAGCGGCGCGCACGGCCAGCCCTCGCGGGTCCTGCGGAGCAAGCGCGAGCAGTCGGTCGGCCGCCTCCGCGGCGACCTCGTCCTCCCCGAGGCCGAGCGCGGCCTGGGCAACGGCGCGCCACGCTTCGGCGAACTCGGGCGCGGCGCGGGTGGCGTCGGTATAGCGCGCAAGGGCGGTGCGCGCATCGCCGGCTGCAGCGGCCGCGAGGCCGGCCTCGAACGCCTGCGTGGCGGCCTCTCCGAAGCGGTCGAGCCGCTGCACGGCTTCGAGGTCGTCCTCGAGGTCAGGGATCGCGCCGTCGAGCGCCTCGAGGTACGGCCGCGCGCGCAGCGGCTCGCCTTGCTCCAAGTACGTCCGCGCCAGGCGCTCGTTCGCGATGGGGTCGAACGGCGCGAACTCGAGGAGCGCCACGAAGAACGGGATCGCGTCGACCCTGCGCCCGCCGTCGTACGCGGCGATGCCCATCCAGCGAGCCACCTCGATCACGTGGCGTTCGGCGACGACGTCCAGCGTCCCACCGAACGTGCGGTACGCCTCCCACGCCTCCCAGGCGCGTGCGTAGAAGCCCACCTGCTGGTACGCCTGGGCGAGGAAGCGCTGGGGCGCAGGGTGACTCGGCGCCGCCGCCGCGGCCTGCCGCCCGAGGCGCAGCGCTTGCGCCCACAACGGCCGATCGGGCGTGTGGCTGGAGTACTCGATCAGCGCCGCCGCTGCGCTGCGCTGGGCTTCGCCAAGGGCGTCGGCCGCGGCGGGGGGCAGGGTCTGCGCCTGTGCCGACGCGAAGACCGAGCAGACCATCCACGCCGCGCCCAGAAGCCAGCCGATGCCGCTTCGATGGCGAGGGTCCCGATGCCGAGGCTCGCGTCGGACGTTCACGCCGCATGGTACCCGAGGTGTCGCCGCCCGGCGGCACCGGTCGGCACGGTCGCCCATGCAACACCTGCGCCGAGCTCAATACGCGCAGAGCCTAGGCTTGGAGGTGAGGTGATGCCACCATGCGACCGTTCGATCGTTCGACCATCCGTTGGTTCGTCGTGGGGGCGCTCTTGCTGGCCGTCGGCGTTCCCCTCCTCGTCGTCCGTGGACAGGACTCCGGCGCCGATTGGCGCGTCGGCGCCGTCCAAGAGTTGGCCGACGCCGGGCTGGAGACCGGGTTCCCAGACGGTTCGTTCCTGGCTGGCGACCCTCTGACCGGGTACCAGGCGGCCGTCCTGATCGATCGTCTGCTCGGCCAGGTCGCCGAGCGCACCGGCTGCGCCGCGCCCGCGTCGGCCGCGCCCGAGTTCGTCGACGTACCGGGCGATCACTGGGCCGCCGGCGCGGTCGCCCGAGTGGAAGCGTTGGGCGTGGGCGACGCGTTCCCCGAGGGGCGGTTCGACGGCAACGCGACGCTCACTGGGTACCAGACCGCTTTGCTCGTGGCCCGTGCGCTGTCGACCGCGGACGACCAGGTCGCCTGTTCCGAGCAGTCGGGCGCCGCGGCGGTCGCTGCGATGCAGACGGAGTTCGGGGCGTTGCAGGCCGAGGTCGTGGGGTTGCGGACCGAGGTCGTGGAGTTGGAGACCGAGATCGGAGACCTGCGATCCGCGGTCGCCGACGGGAGCCTCCAGGGTGCTGCCGGTCCCGAAGGGCCGCCCGGACCCGCCGGGCCGGCGGGTGCCGACGGGGTTGCGGGGCTGCCGGGAGAACCTGGCCCGCGTGGTCTCGATGGCCCGATCGGTCCGGCCGGTCCCGTCGGCGCGATCGGTCCGATGGGGCCGATCGGTCCCGCTGGGGCCGACGGCCAGAGCGGCGCCGACGGCCGTGCGTGCTGGGATCGCGATGGCGACGGCTTGCCAGGGCTCGAAGAAGACGTGAACCTCGACGGCGTGTGGGACGAGCGCGACTGCATGGGTCCCGTGGGTCCCGTGGGCCCGGCGGGCGCCGAGGGACCGCAGGGTCCGATGGGCCCGCAGGGTCCGGACGGGGCGCGCGGAGCCGAAGGGCCCGTCGGAGCGCAGGGGGAACGGGGGCCGACAGGTGCCACCGGTCCCCAAGGTCCCCAAGGTGAGGTCGGTCCTCAGGGCGAGATCGGACCCATGGGGCCCGAGGGTCCTCAGGGCGAACCTGGACCTCCGGGCTCCCCAGGACGCGGCGACGACGACGATGACGACGACGACGATGACGATGACGATGACGACTGAGCCTTCGTCGATGGCGTGGGCGGCTCCTGTTGGGTCGGCGACGTCCTTCTTCGGGTTTCGAGGGCACCTCGGTCCTGGCTCCAAGTGAGCCATCGCGTCGGCGCCGCGATGTCGCGGTGTCGACGCGACACCGGGGTTCGTCGTGCAGGCAGTGAATCGCGAGCGATTCACGCCCGCCGGCTCGACGGCCGAAGCGGGTGACTGCGTCATACGTGCCGCACACGTGGAGCATTTCCGCCTAGGCTGAGGTCGAGGTGGTGCACGTATGCGACCGATCAACCGTTCGACCTTCCG
>JAABRX010000086.1 GCA_011390675.1 Trueperaceae bacterium
GTCTACCCGGGCGACCCGGTGTTCGTGTTCGGATACCCGGGGATCTCGGGGAGCACGATCACCTTCACGCAGGGGTCGATCAGCGGCTTCCTCGGCGAGGACCTGACCACCGGTGGCAAGCAGTGGATCAAGACGGACGCGAAGCTGGCGCGCGGCAACTCGGGCGGCACCGCCGTCGACGCGAATGGGATCTTGATCGGCATCCCCACGCTGCGCTACCAGACCGAGGACGGCGGCTACATCGAAGCGCAGGACTACCTGCGGCCGGTGGCGCTGGCCTGGCCGCTGCTCGAGCTCAACGTCCGGAACGTCGCGGACGCGCGTGGCCCCACCTCCGGCGGCCTCGGCAACCAGGTCGCGAGCGCGCCCGCCACGTCGGCGGCCGCCGCCGCTCGTCCGGACGCCACTCAGGCCACGCCGGCCCCCGCCCCGGCGACCGCCGCCGCCTCCGAGACCGCGGACGGGCGCCTCACCTTCTTCGAGGCCGCCGCCCTCACGACGTCCTCGCCCGTGCTCGACAACGGCGAGCACTTCGTCCTCTACGAACGGACGCTCACCGCGGGGGTTCCGGTCTACGTCGAGCTGACGTCGGCCTCCTTCGATCCATATCTGGTCGTCCTCGATCCGGACGGCGAGCTGGTGCTCGAGGTCGACGACAGCCCGGGCATGGACCTGAACGTCGCCGAGCGCTTCACGCCCGCCGCCACCGGCACCTACGTGCTCGGCGTCACGAGCTACGGCCCGGGCGAGACGGGTGCGTTCGAACTGCTCGTGCGCGAGGGCGGTGCGCCGTCCGACGGTGTCGCGCCGGGCGCCACCTTCTCGGCCGCCGCCGTGGGCGATGGCAGCGGCTTCGTCGGGTCGCTCGCGCTCGGGCAGCTCACGCGCACCCAGATCGCCGGCACCGCCGACCTGACGCCGTGGCACACCTACCGCGTCGACGTGGCGCCGGGCACGCCGCGCCTGGTCGTCGACCTGGCCTCGGACGCCGGGTTCGATCTCGACCTGTTCGTGCGCTACGGCGAGGAGGTCACCAACTGGGGCGAAGATGGCGACTGGGACCTGCGCGACATCTCGCTCGAGGCACGCAACAGCCTGGTGATCGACGCGCCCGCCCCCGGCCCCTGGTTCATCGACGTCGTGTGGCCCGGTGCCGAGGAAGGCTCGGCGCGCTACTCGCTGCGCGCGCGCTGATCTTCAGCGGGCCGCCTCGCGGGTCCGGTCGACCATGAGCGGCAGCGGATCGAAGGCGCGATGGCGGCAGGTCTCCGGGTCGAACGCGTACGCCCCGAAGTGCAGGTGCGGCGGGGTGCCGGCGGCGTTCCCGGCGGTGCCGACGTAGCCGAGTACGGTGTTCGGCGTGACCGCCATGCCTTCGCGCAGGCCGTCGGCGTAGGCGTCGAAATGGGTGTAGAAGTACCGCACCCCGCCCGGACCGAGCACCATCACCCCGCGTCCGCCGGTGAAGCGGTCGCTGACCTCGAAGACGATCCCGTGCGTGGCGGAGCGGACTGGGGTGCCGCGGGGCGCGAACACGTCCTGGCCCTCGTGCCCGCGACCGCCCCCGCGCGGGGCGCCCCACGTGTCGGCCACCTGGGCGACGCGGACGCCGTCCACCGGCATCCACAGCACCGCGTCGGGCTCGCCCGGTAGGCGCGCGAAGAAGTCGGGCAGCAGGGCGCGGTAGGCGTCGCGCGACGCCGCGCGGACGAGCTGCTCGGCGGTCGGGGGCATGGACCACGTGCGCTCGGGGCACACCAGAGCCAGCGCCGCAGGATCGAGGATCGGCAGGTCGGGGTCGGGCAGCGTCTGGGCGAAGCCGAGGCCGAGCGCGCCGGCCACGCCCACCGCGAGGGCGACGATCGAAGCTCGCGACCGACGCTGCGCCGGTCGCTCTCGAACGGGTTCGTGCACGATCACCTCCGGGACGGCTTCGACCGGAGGTCCGGCCCCCGTGCCGTTCACTCTGCCCCACGTGTTCCGACCACGGTAGCCGCCGTCTTCGATCGCCGCGTGTGGCGAAGCACCCGGTGCGGTCGCCCGGTCAAACGGACGACCGACGCCGGCATCCTCGAAGCCGCACGCTACGGGTACCCCACGTTCTGGAGGTACACCCCATGACCCGACGCGTCCGCCGCCTCACCCTCACCGCCAGCGCCGTGCTCGCCGCCCTCGCGCTCGCCTTCGTCGTCGCGCAGGACGCGATGATGGCGGACCGCCCCGAGTACGCCGACTGGACCCGCCTGAACCCACAGAAGAACTTCATCCAGAGCGCCCACCCCACCGCCAAGGACGTCTACGTCAACGACATCGGCCGCGCCGCCGCGCAGGAGCGCAGCTTCCCCTTCCCCGAAGGCAGCGAGTTGGTCAAGGAGTCGATCGACGTCGACTCGCTGACCGTCACCGTCATGACCGCGATGCGCAAGGTGGTTGGCTTCGACCCCGCCAACGGCGACTGGCAGTACGGCATGTTCGAGCGCATGGACGACGGCTCGTTCGGCGGCATGTGGGCCGACGTCGGCACCGAGATGCACCTGATGTGCGTGGGCTGCCACACGGGCGCGGCCGACACCGACTACGCCTTCCTGACCTACACCGGCGACTGACCGTACGCCGAACCTCGCGACCGGCACGAGGGCGACGCGGCGATGACCGCGTCGCCCTCGTCTTGGAGCCGGCGACGTCGCCAGAGGCTCAGGGCTCGGGATCCTCGGCTGCGTCCGCGAGCCCGGCGAGGTGCAGCCGGTAGCGCCCGCGGGTCCCTTGGAGGACCCCTGCTTGGCGCAGGCTCGCGAACGCCGACGTCACCGAGACGCGGGTGGCCGACACCATGGCGGCCAGGTCTTCGTGGCGCAGTTCGGTGGCGAGGTCGACCCAGCCCTCGCCGGCGTCGGTCCCGTAGCGCGCGCCCTGCGCCAGCAGCTCCGCAGCGACCCGTCCGCGGATCGGCGCCTCGACGCGCGCCAGTTGGTCGCGGCAGGCGAACACCTTGTCGGCCAAGATGCGCGTGAACGCGACCACGAAGCCGGGGGCGTGCAGGGCCAGCCGGCGGTACTGCTCCTGGTCCATCGGGCACGTCACCACGTCGGTGAGCGCGACCGCGTCGACGCGGTAGACGTCGTCTTCGGCGCCCACGAAGGCCTCGCCGAACAGGTCGTCGGGCCCGACGACCGCGAGGATGCGCTCGCGACCTTCCGCCGTCGGCACCACGAGCTTCACCTGACCGCTCGCCACGACGTGCAGATGGGTCGCCGGATCGCCCGCCCGGAAGAGCGTGCTGCCCTTGGGATGCACCCGCTCAGGACAGACCTGCATGAAGGTGCGCAGGTCGGCTTCGCCCACGCGCCGCTTGAAGCCCGTGTCCTTCAGCCACCAACCGGGTCCGTCCGCACGCGTCGCCATGCAGCAGAGTACCCGGCTCCGACGCACCGGGGTACGCTCGCGCATGACCCGAGCAACGCCCGGCACGGGTGCGCCCGACGACCCGCGCCCCGTCGTCCCGACCGCCGCCACGATCGACGTCGACGTCGTGGTGATCGGTGGCGGCATCGTCGGCCTCGCCACCGCCGACGCGCTCGTCCGCGCCCACCCAGGCCTCAAGCTGGTCCTCCTCGAGAAGGAGGACGGCGTCGCCAAGCATCAGACCGGCCGCAACAGCGGCGTCGTCCACGCAGGCATCTACTACACCCCGGGTTCGCTCAAGGCGCGCCTGAGCGTCTCGGGCGTCGTCCAGCTGCGCGACTACTGCGCCGCGCACGGCGTGGCGTACGACGCGGTGGGCAAGGTGATCGTCGCGACGACCGAGGCGGAGCTCCCGCGGCTCGACGCGCTGGTCGAGCGCGGCACCGCGAACGGCGTCCCCGGTCTGCGCGTGATCGACGCGGACGAGCTCGGCGCCATCGAGCCCTTCGCCGCCGGGCTGCGCGCGATCCATTCGCCGGGTACCGCGATCGTCGACTACCCGGGCGTGTGCCGCTCGCTGGCCGACGGCCTGCGCCGCGCGGGCGCGCGGGTGGAGACGGGTGCGCCGGTCCTCGCGATCGCCGAGGACGCGCACGGGCTCACGGTCACGACCCCCAAGCTGCGGGTGCGCGCTGGCCGGCTCGTCTCGTGCGCCGGCCTGCACGCGGACCGCATCGCGCGCATGGCGGGGGCCGAACCCGACGTCTCGATCGTCCCGTTCCGCGGCGAGTACTACTTCCTGCAACCGCACGCGCAGGACAAGGTGAAGGGCCTGATCTACCCGGTCCCCGACCCGACGTTGCCGTTCCTGGGCGTCCACTTCACGCGCACCGTCCACGGCGAGGTCGAGGCCGGTCCCAACGCCGTCCTCGCCCTCGCGCGCGAGGGCTACACCCACGCGACGATCAACGGCCGCGACCTCGGCGAGACGCTCGCCTTCCCCGGGTTCTGGAAGCTCGCCGGGCGCTTCTGGCGCACCGGCGCGTACGAGTACTGGCGCTCGTTCCGCACCGCGGCGTTCGTCCACTCGCTGCAGAAGCTGATGCCGTCGATCACCGCGGCCGACGTCCGCCGTGGCGGCTCCGGGGTGCGCGCGCAAGCGATCGGGCGCGATGGCAAGCTGGTCGAGGACTTCGCCTTCGCCGAGACCGAGCGCGCGCTGCACGTGCTCAACGCACCATCGCCGGCCGCGACCGCGTCCCTCGCCATCGGGGAGCACCTCGCGGGGCGGGTGCGCGGCTGGTTCGAGGCCTGACGGCCGGCCTCTACGGGTGCGCCGCCCGACCGCTGCGGTCGTCCATCGAACGCGCTCGACGGCTTCGCGGCGCCCAGAAGCCACCACGATATCTCACGCAGTGAACATGTTTTCCTCATCTCCGTTGTCGCGGCGGGCGCGTCCGAGTGCGGCCGAAGCAGCGTTCGGCGCCTGCAGCACAGCACATCGAACTCAGTCGTCCTGCGTCCCGATGATGAGCGTTCGGCACGTCGTTTTCGCGGTCGAGCGAGTGATGTACGGATGCGGGATCGCCTCGACGAGCCGGTGTTAGATTCGAACTCCACCCCGGTATGCGAGGTGGCGTGTACATGCGCCGAACGGCGCGATGGAGTTCCAATGAAAAACCTACTGATCGTACTAACCATGGGCGCCGTGCTGGCGCTAGGATCTGCGGCCGCTCAAGGCAACGTCCTGTTCGTGGAGTCCGGTATGGAGAGCGACCTCATGGCGAGCGAGCTTCTCGGCGCCGACCTCTACAGCACGACCACCGCACTCGACCAGAACCGATTCGAGGTCGACGAAGTGCCCGGGGACTGGGAGCAGATCGCCACGATCAACGACCTCGTCCTCTCCACGGACGGCCAGGTCCTCGGCGTCCTGGTCGACATCGGCGGCTTCCTCGGCATCGGCGCGCGCACCGTCATGCTGAGCATGGATTCGGTGAACATCGCGACGCAGTCGGAGAGCAACCTCGTCTACGCCGTGATCAACGCCACCCGTGAGGACCTCGAAGCGGCGCCCGAGTACATGCCGTACGACCGCACCGACCTGATGAACGACGACGCCACGATGCCCCGCATCGGCGTGGCCGAGCCGCAAGAGGGCTTCGCTACGGTCGAATGGTCGACCCTCACCGTCGACCAGCTCCGTAGCGCCAGCGTCTACGACGTCAACAACGAGCGCGTCTCGGACATCGAGGACGTCTTGCTCGGCACCGACGACAACGTCGAAGCCGTCTTGATCAACGTCGGCGGGTTCTTGGGCCTCGGCGCCCGCACGGTCGCCATCCCGATGGACCAGCTCGAGATCCAGGGCAACGAGGACGTCAGCGACCTGCGCGTCTACCTGGCCATCACCGAAGAGCAGCTCGAGGCGCTCCCCGAGCACGAAGCCAACTGAAGACGCAAGACTTCGCGCCGCCGTCTCGAACGCGCGAGCACCGCACGGGAGCGCCCTCCGGGGCGCTCCCGTGCCCCTACCTGCGCACTCGAGAAGCGCACGCCCTCGACCGACGGCTCGCCGGCCCCAAGCTGCTGCGATGCCGCCCCACGGAGGTACCACCATGTCCATCAAGAACCTCGAAGACGTCCTACACCACTCGATGAAAGACCTGTTGAGCGCCGAGAAGCAGTTCCGCGACGCGCTGCCCAAGCTCGCCGAGGCCGCCGAGAGCACGGAACTCGCGGCCGCCTTCCGCGATCATCGCGAGCAGACCGTCGGCCACATCGAGCGCCTGGAGCGCGGCTTCGAGATGCTCGGCAAGGCCGCGCGCTCGGAGCTGTGCGAGGCCGCCAAAGGCCTGGTCACCGAGGGTGAGAGCGCGATCAAGGAAGAGGGTGAGGGCGAGGCCAAGGACCTGCTGCTCGCGGGCGCCGGTCGCAAGGTCGAGCACTACGAGATCGTCTCGTACGCGGACGCCGTCGCCCAGGCCACGGCGTGCGGCCTCGACGACCTCGCCAAGCTGCTCGGCAAGACCCTCGACGAGGAGCGGCAGGCCGACGAGAAGCTCCACGCGCTCGGGCAACGACTGGTTCAGCGCACGCCGATGCCTGCCTGAGCGCCGCCGGTCTCAACGCAGCGTTCCACGCACGAGCGACGCCCGACCGTACCGGTCGGGCGTCGCTCGTGGTCCATCGGATGCGCGCTCGGAGCGCGTGCGTTCAGGGATGCCGCTCCCGTTCCTCCACAGGACGCTGCGCCCCCCCATCGTCTTCGAGTCGGGTCTCGGCGTCGATCGCCGCTTCGGCGGGCGTCGGCTTCGGGTCGGGGCGCTGGTCGGGCAGGTCGACGGCGTTCGCACCGGACGGCGGGGAAGACGGCTCGGTCGACGGCGCTGCGGACGGCGCTGCGGATGGCGCCGCGGGCGGTCCTGCGGGCGGAGCCGGCGGCGCGGGCGGGGCCCACGGCTTCGCCGTCGGCGTCGTCATGCCGGGGAGCGCGCCGGAGCGCCACAGCAGGTAGACGCCGGCACCGATGAAGAGCACCGGGAACAGCCAGCCGCCGGCCGTGCTCGCCGACACGACCGCGAGGAGGGCGAGCGCCCCGGCCGGGAAGATCGCCCAGCTCTGCGGCTCGACCCGAAGCCGGGTCAGCGCGAAGAACGTGGCCGCGAGGCCGAACAGGAAGACGCTGCCCGAGGCGCCGGCGCCCAAGCGGGTGCCGTCGACGAGCGAGGTCAGACCGAGCGACAGCAGCGTGCCGGCGGGGATCAAAGCCCACCAGCGTTGTTCGTCGTCGCGCCACGCGAGCCAGAACGCGAGGCCCAGCGATCCGAGGAACGCCGCACCGCCCAGGCTCGTCGGGGCGACCGAGGCGACCGCGAGACCGAAGAGCGGGTAGGCGGCCGCGCGCCAGAAGAAGTTGCCGGTTCGGCGCCCTTGCGAGGCGGCGAACACCGCGGCGCCGCCGAAGAGCAGCAGCCCGAAGATGCCGCCCAGGCCGTCCAGGACGCCGAGGGTGGAAAGCAGGCCGAGGACGCCGACGGCGATCAGGGCGAACGCGCCCAGCACGCGCGGACGCTCGTTGGGATCGGTGGGGATCCGGGGAAAGGACATGCGGGACCTCCTTGAGGGTCGACCGCAGCGTAGAGCGGCCGGTCCGGGACGCGCGTCGGCCGTCGGGTGGGGGGCGGGCGGCCACACGGGGGAGCGGCGTCTCCCCCCTAAGGCGGAGGTGCCGCCCGCATGCAAGCGGGTACCCTGGCCGCGGAGGCACCGTGCCCGACGCCATCGATCCGAACCCCGACGCCCGCGCCCCGGACGCACGCGTGCGCGTGCTGCTCGTCGACGACCACGTGGTCGTCCGGCGCGGGCTGCGGCTGGTGTTCGACCTCGAGGACGACCTGGAGGTCGTCGGCGAAGCCGGCGACGGACGCGAGGCGCTCGTACAGGTCGCCGCCCTGCGCCCCGACGTGGTCGTGATGGACCTGCTGATGCCCGTCATGAACGGGGTCGAGGCGACGCGCGCGATCCGCGCCCAGCACCCCGACGTGGAGGTCGTGGCCCTCACCTCGGTCCTCGAAGACCGGCTGGTGGTCGACGTGATCGAAGCCGGCGCCGCCGGCTACCTGCTCAAGGAGACGCGCCCGGACGAGCTGTTCGACGCCGTGCGGGCGGCCGCCCGCGGCGAGGTGCGGCTCGACCCGCGCGCCCAGGCGCGGCTGGTGCGCGAGTTGCGCGCCCCCAAGCCGCCGGCGGAGGCGAGCGAGGGGCTCACCGATCGGGAGTTCGAGGTGCTCCGCCACCTGGGGCGCGGCGCGACGAACAAGGCGATCGCGCAGGCGCTCGGCGTCGGCGAGGCCACCGTCAAGACGCACGTGTCGAACGTGCTCGCCAAGCTGGGGCTGAAGAGCCGCACGCAGGCGGCGCTGCACGCGCTGCGAGAGGGGCTCGTCGAGGGGGCGCCGTGAGCGCGCCGGGGGCCGAGCGCCCCGCCGAGCGCCCCGAGGTCGCCGCGCGACCTTCGGTCGCGTTCGCCGATCGGCTGGGCACCCGCCTCACCCTCCTGCTCCTGATCGTGGTCTTGGTGCTCGCGGCCGCCACCGCCGTGCTCTTGTGGCGCGGTCTGGACGCGCTCGTCGTCGCCCGTGCCGGCGTCGACGGGGTCGCCCCCGAGGCGCTCGGCGCGGTGCTGCGCAGCTCGCTCGTCAACCTCGTCGTCGTCGTGGCGGTGACGCTCGTGGCCGCCGCGGCCTTCTCGCGGAGCCTGTTCGTCGAACCGATCGCCCGCCTCACCGAGGCGACCCGCGCGCTCGCGGCCGGCGACCGCACCGTGCGCCTGCGGCTCGGCGACCGTTCGGAGTTGGGCGAGCTCGCCCGGTCGTTCGACGCGATGGCCGACGCGCTCGCGGAGGCGCAGGACCGCCTCGAGGCCCGCGTGACCGCCCGCACCGCCGAGCTGCGCGCGCTGCTCGCGCTCTCGAACACGATCGCGGTCACGACCGACCTCGAGCCGCTGCTCGCCGCGGTCCTCGACCGCCTGGAGGCGAGCGGCGCCGGCGCCGCGGCCGAGATCGTCGAAGGGGACGGAAGCGGCGCGACCGTACGCCTCGCGGTCCGCGGCGGGCTGGCGGCCGACCCCGACCTCGATCCGCGCGCGTTGCCGGTCGAAGGGCGGGTCGCGGCCGGCGTGCTGGCGCTGCCGCTGCGGGTGCGGGAGCGCTCCGTGGGGGCGCTCCGCGTCGCCGCACCCGAGGCGGCGGACTGGGACGAGGAGCGCCGACGGCTGGTCGCCGCGATCGCCGCGCAAGCGGCGGTGGCGATCGAGAACGTGCGCCTGTACGAGCGCGCCCGCGACGAGGCCGCCGACGACGAGCGGCGCCACCTGGCGCGCGAGCTGCACGACTCGGTCAGCCAGGCGCTCTACGCGATCGTGCTCGGCGGCCACGCGGCGCAGAAGCACGTCGAGCGCGACCCGGACAAGGCGCGCCGGGCGCTGGACACCGTCGTCGAGCTCGCCGAGGCGGCCCTCGCCGAGATGCGCGCGCTCATCTTCGAGCTCCGGCCCGAAGCGCTCGCCGACGTCGGCTTGGCGGCGGCGCTGCACCGCCAACTCGACGGGCTCGAGCTCCGCCACAAGCTCGCCACGGACCGTGCGCTCGACGCGCTGCCCGACCTCCCCTTCGCCCACCAACAGACGCTCCTGCGGGTGGTCCAGGAGGCGCTCCACAACGTGGTGAAGCACGCTCGCGCGCAGCGCGTCGCGGTGCGCGCGAGCGTCGTCGCCGACACCGACACCGGCGACTACGGTGGTCTGCGCCTCGAAGTCGCCGACGACGGCGTCGGCTTCGACCCCGTGGGCCCCTTCCCCGGCCACCTCGGCCTGACGTCGATGCGCGAACGGCTCGCGGACGTAGGCGGTCGGTTGGACATCGAGAGCGCCCGCGGCGCGGGCACCGTGCTGCGCGCCCACCTGCCCATCGCGCCGCTCGCGCTCGACGCCGGCGGCGATCGACCATGACCCGCCAACGCGCCGGGCTGCTGTTGATCGTGGCGGGCCTGCTGGCGCTCGCGCAGGGACGCGTGCCGCTGCCGCCCCTCGCCGAGTTCGCGTGGCTGGTCGCCTTGGCGTTCGCCGCGACCGCGGTGTGGCGCCTGCTGGAGCAGCGCGCCACGCTCGGCGTGCGGCTGGCGGCCCACGGGGGGCTGGTCTTCCTCGCTTCGTCGACGACCGACCTGCTGGCGGGCCTCGCGTTCCTGGGCGGCATCGCGCTCGCGTTCTGGCTGGTCTACACCACCCCGCGCGACGGGCGACCGCGCACCGGCTGGGCGCTCATCCCGGCGGGGGCGGTGACCACCCTGGCGACCGTCGCGACGGTGGACGAACTGCTGCCGCGCTGGGACGAGGGGATCTTCTTCCTGCTCGGCATGACGGCCACCTTCACCGCGGTCTACCTGCTGCCGCGCGAGGCCGGCGGCGGTCGCTGGGCGATCGCCCCGGCGCTCGTGTTCGCGGTCCTCACGGTGGTGGCGAACGACCCCACCGGGGCGCTGGCGCGCTGGGCGTTCCCGCTCGCGCTGATCGGCGTGGGGGTGGCGGTGCTCGGCTGGTCGCGCCAACGGCGCTGAGCCGGATCGCACGCCCGCCGCGGGCAGCCGCTAGTCGACCGCGACCGGGTTCGCCTCGTTGGTCCGCTTGAGCTCGAGCGACGGCACGAACAGCGTGACGACCAGCGCCAGGGCCACCACGTACGTCAGCGCCCGGAAGATCGCGGTCACCGCGTCCGCGAAGCCTTGGCGCACCGCGCCCTCGACCGTCCGCGCGACCGCGTCCGCCTGCTCGGCCAGCTGGCCGCGGAGTTGCGCCGCGAGGGCGGCGGTGGCCGCCGCGTCGCCGCGCGCCGCCGTCGCCGCGCCCAGGACGAAGCCCCGGGCCTCGACCGGCAGCGCGCTGGCGTCGAGCGCGTCCGCCACCGCCGTCGGTTCGGGGCTCTCGAGCGCCGCCACGAGGGCGTCCGCCTGCACGGCGAACGCCTCCCGGACGCTCGCGCCGACGTCGGCGCCACCGGTGGAGGCGAGCTCGCCGCCCTGGATGGTGGGTGCGTCGAGCCCTTCCAGCGCCGTCGATCCCGCGAGCGCCCCGAACGCGCCGGCCAGCGTGGTGGCGAGGATCGTCCCCATGACCGCGGCCCCGACCGCGCCACCGATCTGCCGGAAGAACTGCGCGGCGCTGGTCGCTTGCCCCACCTTGCGCGGGTCGATCGCGTTCTGGATCGCCAGCGTGTAGAGCGGGAGGCCCGGGCCGACGCCGAGGCCGGCGATCACCATGTACAGCGTCACCTGCCAGTACGGGACGTCGACGGACATGGTCGACAGCAGGAACATCGCCACGATCAACACCGACCCGCCGAACACCATCAGGCTCTTGTAGCGGCCGATGCGCGAGGCGATCTGGCCACCGAAGACCGAGCCCAGCACGACGCCGAGCGAGAGCGGGATGAGGCTGACGCCGGCGCGCGTGGCGCTCACGCCCAGCACGTTCACCATGAACAGCGGGAGGAAGATGACGGTCGAAAGGAAGGCCGCGCCGAGCAGGAACGCCGCCAGGTTCGCGGTGCTGAACACGCGGTCCGCGAAGAGTCGGACCTCGAGCACCGGGTTGGACGACGCCAAGGAGCGGAGCACGAAGGCGACGCCGAACACCAGCGCGGCCGCGAAGGTCGCGAGCGTGACCGGACCCGCCCACGGATAGACGGTGCGGTCGAACGACAGGCCGAGGACCAGCGGGACCAGGGCGCCGATCAGGAACAGCGCCGAGAGGACGTCGAGCCGCGACGCCGCCGCGCGCGGGCGCAGCGGCGGCATGCGCGTCGCCACGAACCACAGCGCGATCGCGCCGAACGGGACGTTGACGTAGAAGACCCAGCGCCACCCCTCGATGCCGGGGACGATCGCGCCGCCGTAGTCGGTCAGGAGCCCGCCGATCCACGGCCCCAACACGCTGGCGACCCCGAAGGTCGCGCCCACCAGGCCTTGGTACTTGCCGCGCTCGCGCGGCGGGTAGAGATCGGCGATCACGATGAACGCCAGCGAGAAGAGGCCCGCACCGCCGAGGCCCTGGATGGCGCGGAACACGATCAGCTGGGTCATGCCGTCGCCGAGCACCGGCAGCGCCCCGAACTCGCCGGCCACGCCGCACAGGAACGAGCCCAGCAGGAACGTGCTGATCGCGAACAGGACGATGCGTTTGCGCGAATACATGTCGGCGAGCTTGCCGTAGATCGGCACCAGCACGGTCGACGCGAGCAGGTACGCGGTGGCCACCCAGGCGTAGCGCGACACGCCTTGCAGGTCCTCGACGATCTTGGGTAACGCCGTCGAGACGATCGTCTGGTCGAGCGCGCCGAGGAAGACAGCGAGCAAGATGCCGGTGAGCGTGAGCGCCTTGTCGCGCGGGGAGAGGTCCACCGGCGAAGCTTACGCCTCGCGCCGACGGTCCCTCCGGTACCCCCACGACGCGAGGACACCGAACACGACGAAGGTGGCGACGAGCCAAGCGACGTGCACCCAGGTCCCCTGCGCCACCGTCCCCACGTAGGCCTCGACGTCCGCCGGCGTCCCCACGGTGGACCACACCAGCTGCCCGTAGTGGTACGTGGGCAGGAACGGCGCCAAATCGCGCAGGAACTGCGGCAGTTGGGCGAGCGGGAAGAAGAAGCCCGAAGCGAACGAGAGCGGCAGGAAGATCAGGTTGCCGATCGTGGTCGCCGCCCGCGCGCGCGTCAAGAAGCCGAGCGCGAACCCCATGGGCGCCAGCGCGAGCGCCCCCGCGATCAAGGCGCCCGCCGCCGCGAGCCACTGCCCGAGCGGCATCCGCACCTGCGCGAAGGCCGCCGCAACCGCGAAGAGCACGATCAGCGTGGCGACCGCGAACAGCAGGCTCATCGCCAGCTTCCCGGCGAAATACGCCCACGCCGGCACCGGCGTGGCGCGCATCAGACGCAGCCACCCCTTCGCCCGCTCCTGGGCGATCTCGACGCCGAAGGCGAAGATGACCAGGCTCAACAGGCCGTACGCGCCGAACCCGGGCATCATCAGCGTCGAGACGCGCGTCCCCTCGGGGAGGGTGAAGCGCGCGTTCGGTGGCCCGAACATCAGGAACAGGAACACCGGGATCGCGACGACCCCGATCACGAAGTCGGGGGCGCGGACGCTCGAGAGGAACTCGGCCCGCACCTGGGCGGCGAGCATCGCGAGCGGGCCGCTGGTGCGGCGGGCGGTGGGGCTCAGGCGCCGCGGGGGCGCGGCGTCGTCGGCCGCCGCGGACGGAACGGTCGTCGGGTTCATCGGCGCACCTCCTGGCTCGGGGCCGAAGCACCGTTGGTGAGGGCCTCACCGTTGGTGAGCGCCTCACCGTTGGTGAGGGCCTCACCGTTGGTGAGGGCCACGAACGCGGCTTCGAGGTCGGCGTCGGTGACGGTGAGGTCGCGCACCGCCGCCCCTTCGGCGAACAGCTCGCGCAGCAGGCGCTCGGGCTCGTTCGTGTACACGGCGTGCAGACCGCCGGCCTCGAGGTCGATGCGCTGGACGTACGGACGGGCGGCCAGTTCGGTGCGATCGAGGTCGCCGCGGAAGCGCACGGCCTTGCCCGCCACCCGCGCCTTCACCTCGCGCGGCGTCCCCTGCGCGATCACGCGCCCATGGTCGATCACCACGAGGCGCTGCGCGACCGCGTCGGCCTCCGCCAGGTGGTGGGTGGTGAAGAGCACCGTCTTGCCGAGCGCCACGAACCCCTCGACCTGCGCCCAGAAAGCGCGCCGCGCCTCGACGTCCAGGGCGGCGGTCGGCTCGTCGAGGAAGAGCAGGTCGGGATCGCCGACGATCGCGAGCGCGAAGTACAGCCGCTGGCGCTGGCCGCCCGACAGCGCGCCGACGAGCGCGTCGGCCTTGGCGGCGAGGTCGGCACGCGCCAAGACTTCCACCGTCGGGAGCGCGTACGGGTAGTAGCCCGCGAACAGGTCGATCAGCTCTCGGACCCGGAGCGCGGTCGGCACGCCCGACTCCTGGAGCATCACGCCGACCCGGCCACGCGCCGCGCGCCGGCTCGGATCGCCACCGAACAGGAGCGCACGCCCCCGGGTGGGGGCGGTCAGGCCGAGCATCACCTTGATCGACGTGGTCTTGCCCGCGCCGTTCGGACCCAGGAACCCGACCACCTCACCGGGGGCGACCGCCAAGTCGACCCCGTCCAGTGCTTGAACCGCTCCGTAGCGCTTCTCCACGCCCTGCATCTCGACGATCAACCTCGAGGACTCCATGCCCCAAGGTACGTCCCCGACGCCGGAGGGCGCCTCCGTCGTCGGCCGGGACCGGCATCCCCCGGAAGGCGGAGCACCTCGTCGCTCGGTCGGGTCGGCGGTGGATCCGCTACCGGTTCCTTCAGCGTCCGGCGGTCACTCCCCCTGCGCCAACGAATAGCCCGGTTCGCCATCGAAGTCGTACAGGTGCTCGGTCTTGATGACCTCGAGGCCGGCACCGTCGACGGCGGCGAGCAACTCCAGCACCTGGGCGAAGCGCGCCGGCGCAGCGTCCGTGGGGAACAACCGGCAGCGCCAATGGTCGGTGCAGTGCGTCTCGGGGAAGCCGTCCGGATAGACGCGAACGCCTCGGTTGGTGATCATCTTGAGCGTCCAGCCGGCAGCGGTCGCGACGGCGGCGAGCCGGTCGCCGATCACGGCCGGTGCCCGGTCGCCCTCGGACCAGTCGACGAAGACGTCGACGCCGCGCAGCACCTTGGTCACCGGCACGGGCGGGCTCAGGTGCACTTGGAGGTCGGCTTCGCGGTAGTGCACCGGCGTGAGCTGCCGCGGCATCTCGCCGAGGCGTTCGATCACGGCGTCGGCGAAGCTCTCGGTGCCCACCCGCTCGCGGCTGGTGCCCGCGCGGTAGACGTCGCCCGTGTGCACCCCGTCCTCGAGCGTGCGCAGCCAGGCGTTGGCGATGCGCTCCGCGACCTCGGGTTGACCTACGTGGACGAGCATCTGGGTGGCCGCCATCAGCATCCCGGACGGGTTGGCGATACCGCGCCCGGCGATGTCGGGCGCCGTCCCGTGGATGGCCTCGAACATCGCGACGCTCTCGCCCACGTTCGCCGAACCGCCCAGGCCCACCGAACCGGCGATCTGCGCGGTGACGTCCGAGAGCACGTCGCCGTAGAGGTTCAGGGTGACGACCACGTCGAAGTCCTCGGGCGTGTCGGCGAGCTTGGCGGCGCCGATGTCGACGATCATGTGCTCGGCGGTGATCTCCGGGTACTCGACCGCCACCTCGTCGAACACCCTGTGGAAGGTGCCGTCGGTGAGCTTCATGATGTTGTCCTTGGTCATGCACGTGACCTTGGAGCGGCCGTACGCGCGGGCGTACGCGAAGGCGTAGCGCACGATCCGTTCGGTGCCGGGGCGGCTGATCAGCTTGAGCGACTGGAAGACCTCGGCGGTCTGCCGGTGCTCGATGCCGGCGTAGAGGTCCTCCTCGTTCTCGCGCACGATCACGACGTCCATGCCCGGGTGGCGGGTGGGGACGTACGGGGCCAGCGCCCGCGTCTCGCGGACGTTGGCGAAGAGTCCGAGGCTCTTGCGCAGGGTGACGTTGACGCTCTTGTACCCACCCCCCTGGGGGGTGAGCACCGGGCCCTTGAGCATCACGCGGTGCACGCGGATCGCTTGCCAAGCGGCCTCGGGGACGCCACTCGTCTCGCCTTGCAGGTAGGCGGCGTTGCCGACCGTGATCGGGACCCAGGCGATCGCCGCGCCGGCGGCGTCGACGATGCGGCGGGTCGCCGCGGTGATCTCGGGGCCGATGCCGTCGCCCTCGGCGACGGTGACGGGAATGCGGAGTTCGGATGCCATGGGGCTCAGGGTACGGCCTCGAGCGGCGCGGCGTGGTCGGCGGGCGGTACCGCGCTATCGTGCGCGCCTACACCCCGGGAGGTCCACATGCCCGCCGACAGCGTCGCACCCGCCCAGCCGAACGCCACCCGCGATCTGCTCGCCCGCCAGCGCGAGTTCCTCTTGCCGGTCCAGAGCTCGATGCTCTACTACGGCGATCGACCGCTCGCCGTGGATCACGCCAAGGGGGACTGGTTGTGGGACGTCGAGGGAACCCGGTACCTCGACTTCTTCGGCGGCATCCTCACCGTGTCGGTGGGGCATGCGAACGACGAGGTCGTCGAGGCCACCGTCCAGCAGATGCGCACCGCCGGGCACACGAGCACGCTCTACCTGAACGAGATCACGGTCAAGGTCGCCGAGCTCTTGGCGCGCATCACGCCCGGGCGGTTGAAGGTCTCGTTCTTCACGAACAGCGGCACCGAGGCCGACGAGATGGCGGTCATGGCGGCGCGCACCTTCACGGGCCACCGCGACGTGATCTCGCTGCGCCACGCCTACTCGGGTCGCAGCGCCTCGATGATGGCGATGACGGCGCACGCCAACTGGCGGCAGGGCGGCGTGTACGACGGCCACATCAAGCAGGTGCGCAGCCCCAACCTCTACCGCAAGCCCAAAGGGATGACCGAGGAGGGGTACCTCGACTTCCTGGTCGACGATCTGGCGGACTTCCTGGCGACCTGCACCGACGGGAAGATCGCGGCGTTCATGGCCGAGCCGATCCAGGGGGTCGGCGGCTTCGCCGTGGCGCCGGCCGACTACTTCCGGCGCATCGAACCGCTCGTGCGCGAAGCCGGTGGCCTGCTGATCGTCGACGAGGTGCAGACGGGCTGGGGGCGCACGGGCACGCATTGGTGCGGCATCGAGCACTGGGGCGTCGAGCCCGACGTGATGACCTTCGCCAAGGGGATCGCGAACGGCGCGCCGGTGGGCGCCACGGTCATGACCCCCGAGGTCGCCGAATCGGTCCGCGCCTTCACCCTCTCGACGTACGGCGGCAACCCGGTGTCGATGGCGCAGGCCTACGCCACGCTCACCTACATGGAGCGCCACCGCGTCCCGGAGAACGCCGAAGCGCAGGGCGCCCGGTTGCGCGCGCGGCTCGAGGCGATGAGCGCGCCCCACCCGTTCGTGGGCGACGTCCGCGGCATGGGGCTCATGCAGGCGCTCGAGATGGTCGTCCCGGGTTCGCAGGAGCCGGACGCCGCCCGCGCCAACGCGCTCCTGAACGCTGCGCGCGCCGAAGGGCTGCTGATCGGCAAGGGCGGGCGCTGGGGCAACGTGATGCGCATCGCGCCGATGCTGAACGTCTCGGCCGAGTTGATCGACGAGGGGTGCGATCGGCTCGAGCGGGCTTTGGCTCGGATCGCCTGAGGCGCCCCGACCCAAGCGCCGTTCAGTTCCGCCGCACCTCGAACGCCAAGTGCATGGCCGGCAGCTCCTCGCCCGGATGGTCCTCGGCGTGGAGCATCGGGACCTGCAGGTAGGTGGCGTTCGCATCCAGCGAGGCCGGCGCGCCCGGACCGGCGACCTCGCCCTGGTAGATCGACGGGTAGAACGACAGGAAGTGCACCCCCTCCTGGCCCGGCGCCTTGAGGTGGATGGTGACGTCGCCCTGGCTGTTGAAGCCGCAGCCGTAGCCGAGGTAGCCGTTGTTCAGCAGCACCGTGTAGATGTTGGCGGTCTCGGTCCAACCGACCCCTTTGAGCACGACGGTCACGTCGCCGCCGGGCTCGACGACGGCCGGCGTGGCGAGCCGCACCGACGGGGTGATCGTGTAGACGAAGGTCGCCTCGGCGTCCTCGGCGCGCGCGAAGAAGGTGTGCTCGCCGCCGAGGTCGTCGGGGGTGGCCAGCGTGGTCGCGAAGGCGCCGTCCGTATCGGTCTGGACGGTGCCCAGCTCGTTCTCGACGACCTCCCAGCCGCCGCCGCTGATGCGGTTGCCGCGGACGCTGTCGAAGGAGAGGCGCACCGTCGAGTTCGCCGGGAACCCCGCACCCTGCAGCGCGATCGGGCTGCCGACGGGACCGGACCGGTGATCGGCCCACACGCGCGCGCCGTCCGCCGCCGGCGGGTCCGCTGCGTACCGGGGCAAGGTCTGGGTCTCGGGTGGCGGCGGCAGGACCGCGTCGCCTTCGGTGACCTCGAACAAGGCGCTCACGACGGTGGGCACCGCCGGCTTGTAGTGGGGCGACTGCTGCTGGTTGAGGTACGGCACCGGGTGGGTGCCCGACATCAGTTGCAGCGTGTGCAGACCGACCGCGCCGGTCGCCGGGATGGTGGCGACCGCGGTGCCCTGGCTGGTGATCGCGGTGAGCATCCCGGCGTGCGCGCCGTCGTAGAGCAAGTGCCACGCGATCTCCCAGAAGCGGTAGCCGACGCCGGTCATCGTCACGGTGATGGGCGTGCCGACCGGCCCCGACGTCGGTTCGATCGCGACGTTCGGCATCACGATGAAGCCACCGCGCGCGACCTGGGCGCCGTCCGCCTCGACGAACACGTTGTGAACGTAGCCGAAGTCCGCCGGGACGCGGAAGGCGGCGCTCGCCGTGCCGTCCGCAGCGACCGTCGCCGTCGCGACGACGGTGCGCGTCTCCTCGGCGACGACGCCGTAGAAGCGGCCGTCGGCGACGTTCCAGTCGGCGGCGGCGCTCATCCATACGACGTCCAAGGTGGCGCCGGGGGTGAGGTCGGTCATCGTGGCGACCACCTCGCTGCCGACGATGCCAGCGTTGGGCTCGAGGGCGAGGCGCCCTTGAGCGAACGCGGCCGATGCCGCGACGAGCACGAGGACGAGGAGCGATGCACGGAACGAGCGCATGGGAACCTCCAGGGGCACCGACGAGCGCGCCGCGCCGGATCGGGGTCCGGTGCGGCGCGCTCGTATGGGGCGAGAACCTTACTGCGCAGTGGCTAGGACGGTGATCGAGCTCAGCCCGATGCCTTGGCCGATCGGCGCGAACGTGACGACCTGGCCGGCCGCGTCGCGCACTTCGACGTTCCAGCTGTACTCGCCCATCGCGAAGTCCGCAGGGATGCTCCACGCACCACGGAAGTAGTACCTCCCGGGAGGCGTGTCGGCATCGAACGGCAGGTAGAACATGTCGAAGGTGTCGAGGCCATCGACCATCACGTGGGCCGTGATGCCGAGCTCCTCGATGGCGTCGTGCTGAAGCTCCTCGCCGGTGGCCGCGTCGTACACGACCGCGCGGAAGACGATCTTCTCGCCGGGATTGAAGACCGAGTTGATGACGCACACGGCCCCCTGCGCGCCCTCCGCGCCGCGCACCATGTCGGCTTGAACGAAGTAGGCAGGAGCCTGGGCGAACCCGTAGGACAGGCCGAGCACGAGGATCAGAGTCGCGACGTACCGCTTCATGCGATGCACCCCCCTCAGGGTGACCGGGACATTCGTCCCGAGCTTGTGCGATTGTAGCACCGACTCCGGTTCGTCGTGCGCACCCGTCTGCGACGCGGACACGTACGATGCAGACCCCATGACCGAGCCGCCCGCCAGCCCCGCCGCGCTCCGCCGAGCGGTCAAGCGCCACGTGTGGGGCGCGCACCACCGCTTCTTCGCCACCTGCGCGCTCGGGGTGGAGGACCTGCTCGAGGCCGAGCTGAGAACGATCCCCGGCGTGGCGTCCCCGATGGTGGCGCCGGGGCGCGTCGCGTTCGAGGGCCCCCTCGACGCCGCACTGGCGGTG
>JAABRX010000087.1 GCA_011390675.1 Trueperaceae bacterium
GGGCGATGCGCTCCATGCTGCACTGGTACCGGGCGATCGTGCGGCGGCCGCCCGCCATGCCCGCCGAGCCGCGGATCACCGTCCCCACGCTGATGTTGTGGGGCGTGAACGACCTCGCCCTGACCCGCGAGCTGGCGCAGCCGAGCATCGATCTGTGCGACGACGGCCGGCTGGTCTTCTTCGAGGACGCGAGCCACTGGGTCCACCACGAGGAACCCGACCGCGTCAACGCGTTGATCGGGGCGTTCCTCGACGCGGGTGAGGCGCCGTCGCCGGCCGCCTGATCGGCCCGCCTACCGGGCGGCCCGCCCGCCGGGCGGCTTACCAGCCCTCGGTCCCCGGCCCGCCCTTGAACGGACCGACCACCCGCGAGGTCACCCAGCTGCCGTAGAAGTCGCCGCCGACGGGGCGGACGGCCTCGCCGTCGACGGTGATGCGGTCCACGCGCGAGGGGTAGAAGGCGATCCAGCCGGCGATCGCCGCGAAGGCCGGCGTGGGGTCGGCGTACCACCAGCATGCGGCCGGCGCGCGCGCATCGCCGACGACGAGGTCGGCGTACGAGGCCGCGCCCTTGAACTCGCAGAAGGTGCGGCGCGCGAGTGGCTGCAGGAGGTCGGTCCGGACGTCGTCGGGCGGCAGGTAGTAGACCGGGGCGTGCGAGGTCTCCAGCACGCGGACGGCGCGCCGGCTCTCGGCGACCGTTTCGCCGCCGTGGGTGACGACGACGTGCTCGTTCGACGCGTCGAGGGCCGGCGGGCGCGGGTAGTCCCAGGCGGACTCCTGGCCGGGGCCGGGGGGTTCGGGGGTCGGACGGCGCATGCCCGAGGGTAACCGCGGGCTCCGCCGGCGACCGGTGGCCAGGACCCGATGCCGGCCGCTGCGGTGGTGGGCAGGGGACGCAGGGAGGGCGCCCGCTCGCTGCGGGCGCCCTCCCCTGGGGGTCCTACCGTGGGGCCGGGCGTCGGCCCCGGCGGCGGCTCAGTCGCGGGCGTTCGGCACGCGGTCGGGGTCGCCGAGGCCCGAGAAGGTGAGGACGTTGCGGATGTTGGCCTGCGTGCGGCCGTCCTCGAGGGTCACGGACGCGGAGATGCCCTGCGCGCGGCCCCAGCCCCACTCGGGGTGGTAGGTCTCGCAGAGGAACAGCATGCCCGACTCGGTCGCCACGATCGGCTGGCCCGACTGGTAGTGGATGACGATCGGCTCACCGCCGGGGACGTCGATGTTGTAGTCGCCGAAGACGAAGACCGCGCCCTGCGGGACGTGCGTTCCGGCGAACTCGCCGCCGAGGTCGAGGCCGTCGGGATCGGTGACGGAGAGCATCCAGCCGCCGTCGCGGACGACCCAGCCCTCGCTGGGGATCGCCTCCTCGGAGGAGACGTAGGCGCGGTACTCGTTGCGCGGGTCGACCATGAAGTCGACGAGCATGAGGCCGTCCTGCGCGTCGGGGTTGAGCCCGAAGCGCTCCTCGAAGAACGCCACGGCCTCGGCGCGGTTCTCGGCGATCTCGGCGTCGCTGCGCCCCATGATCTCGCGGTGCCAGAAGTCGCCGTCGGGCATCGTGAAGTCGGGATCGGTCGCGTCGTAGACGCCGGTGCCCATGTAGACGAGCATCGTCTCGAAGCCGTCGGGCGGTCGCTGGTCGGCGACGCCTTGCGCGGTGGCGAGCGAGCCGGCGAACAGCAGGAGCGTGGCGATCAGGGCGTGGATGAGCTGGCGCGTTCGTTGGGTCATGGCGTTCATTCCTTTCGGGGATTCATCGATGAGGCCCAGGTGGGGCTTACCCGGATGCTCCGGGCCTTCGATCTCTTTGCGTCGGGTGCGTGCTCTTCGTTGGCCTCCCCTCGGATTCGATCCGATGCACGCAAGTTCCCACGGACCCACGAACGGTTGGGTCAAGAACTTGACCCAAGCGGTCTCGGGGCCGTCGGGTCGCCGCTTCGGCGGGTCCATGCGGACCGGCAAGGCGGTTCCCAGGCCGCCGCGGCCACCGCCGACCGCGGCGAAGACGCCTTCCATGCTGTCGCGGACGCGCCGCGCCGCGTATGCTCCTGCCCCTGGAGGCGCGGATGAAGCTGTCGTTGATCTACCTGCCGGTGAGGAATCTGAAGGCCGCCCTGGCCCTGTACCGCGACACGCTCGGTTTCGAGGAGGCCTGGCGCGAGGGCGAGTTCACCGCCGGCCTGGCGCTGCCCGGCACGGACGTCCAGTTGATGCTCGACCAGGACGCCCCCGAGGGCGACAAGCCCGGGCCCTTCTTCCAGGTCGACGACGTCGACGCCTTCTACGCCGAGCATCAGGGCGACCTCGCGTTCGTGGCGCCGCCCAAGGACATCCCGCCCGGCCGCTACGTCGCCTTCGACGATCCGTGGGGCAACCGGGTGCACGTGCTCGACATGAGCGCGGGGGGGTAGTCCCGCGTTGGGCGTCGCCCGCGGGTCCGCGGCCACCCGCGGGCCGCATCGGGCATCATCATGGGAATGACCGCAGCCGGCGCGCTCGCCTCCCTCGCCCTCGTCCTCGGCGTCTCCGGCCTGCTCGTGTGGACGGGCCTCACCAAGCGACCGGGACTCGGCGTCCTCGGCGCGCTGCTGGTCGTCGGCCTCACGCTGTGGCTCCGCGGCGACGGCCCGGCCGCCCTCGGCTTCTCCCTCCCGGACGCCTGGTGGCGGACGGTGCTGCTCGCGCTCGGGCTGGGCGTCGCCATCCAACTGCTGTCCGTGACGCTCGTCGAGCCCTGGGCCGAGCGGTGGACCGGCGAGGCGCACGATCACGCCATCGTGGACGGCGTGCGCGGGAGCTGGCGGGCGTTCGGCCTGTGGATGCTCGTCGTGTGGCTCTTCGTCGCCCCGCTCGAGGAGGTCGTCTTCCGCGGCTTCCTCATGACCGAGACGGCGCGGCTGCTCGGGACCTCTCCCTGGGCGACGGCCCTCAACGTCGTTCTGGGGGCGGTCGTGTTCGGACTCGCGCACGGCTACCAGGGCCGCAGCGGCGTGCTGAGCACGGGGATCGCCGGCGCCCTGCTCGGGCTCGTCTTCGTCGCCAGCGGCTTCGACCTGTGGTTGGCGATCCTCACGCACGGCTTCATCGACACGGTCGGCATCGCGCTCGTCGCGGTCGGGGCGGATCGGACCCTGCGGCGCGAGCGGGCGGCGCCGTGAGCGACCCTTGAAGGGGGACGGCATGCGCAGGTCCGATCGGCAGCTGGGCGAGACCGAGGCCCGAGAGATCCTCGAGCTGGGCGCCTACGGCGTCCTCAGCACCGTCGCCGCGGACGGCGCGCCCTATGGCGTGCCGCTCAGCTACTGCCTGCTCGAGGGCGCGATCTACCTCCACAGCGCCCGCGAGGGGCGCAAGCTCGACCACCTCGCGCGAGCTCCACGGGTGTCGTTCTGCGTGGTCGGCGCCACCGAGGTGCTGCCGGCGGACTTCGGCACCCTCTACGAGAGCTGCGTCGTCGAGGGCTTGGCCCGCGAGGCGATCGGCGACGAGAAGCAGGCAGCGCTCGAGGGGCTGGTGGCCAAGTACTCGGAGGGCTTCGAGGAGGAGGGGCTGCGGTACATCGACGCGCTGCGGGACGAGACGCGGGTGTTCCGGATCGACGTCGTCGCGCTGACCGGGAAGGCGCGGAGGGCGTGAGCGCGGACGGAGGCGCGGGGCCCGGGCGGGCTGCCTGAAGGTCCTGGGCACATGCCGAACGCAGCGAGTGATAACACGGTGCGGTATGGTGTTATCACATGGTGCGGACGCAGATCAGCCTGACGGAAGAGGACTACGCGGCAGCGAAGCGCGAGGCCAAGCGCCTGGGTATCTCCCTCGCGGAGCTCCTGCGCCGGTCGTTGCGGCAGGTGCTCCCGGCCGACGAGGACAGGCCCTGGATGCGCTACGCGGGGATGATCGAGTCCGGCGACGCGGCGTCGAGCCAGCGCATCGACGAGGTGGTGCATGGCCGGAAGGATTGACGCGTACGTCGACACGTCGGCCCTGATCGCCTTCGCGGACGCGAGCGATACCTACCACCCCGTCTTCCGACGCCTGTTCGCGGCGCCGCCGAGCGTCGTCGTGACGTCCAGCCTGGTCGTCACCGAGGGGCACGCATGGTTCCTGCGGCGTTTCGATCGCGGCCGGGCCCTGCAGTTCCTGGGGATGCTCGACGACATGCCGTTCCTCGACGTCCGTCCGGTCGGGACGCCCGAGCTCCAGGGCGCCACCGCGATGTTGCGCCGTTTCGCCGACCAAGACCTCACCCTGGTCGACGCCGTCGGCCTGCACCTCATGCGCGACGGGCGCGTCGCGTCGTGCTGGTCGACGGACCGGCACCTCGGGCTGACCGGCACGACGCTGGCCATCCACACGACCTGATCGCCGGGCTGCCGTCCGTCGGGACGAGCCCGACCGGCTTCGCGGCCAACCGGTATCGTGGTACCGCCGGGTCACGCCAAGGGAGCATCGGATGCCACCGATCCCAGTCAGCGAGACGGTCATGCGCCTGCCGCTGGTGCCGCCGCATCGGTTGAACGCCTACCTCGTCGGGGACGTCCTCATCGATTCGGGAGCGCGTATGGGGGGCCGCCGGCTGCTGCGCCTCCTCGAGGGACAGAGTCTCACCGCGCATGTCCTCACCCACGCCCACCCCGATCACCAAGGGTGCAGCCGGCGGGTCTGCCAGGAGTTCGGGATCCCGCTCCTCTGCGGGGAGGGCGACCGCCTCGCGGCGGCGTCGGGGGATCAGCGCAGCCTCACGGCTCGACCGGGATCACCGATGATCCCGCTCCTCAACCTCATGTCGGGCCCGGGTCACCCGGTGGCCGGCACGCTGTCGGAAGGTGACGAGATCGGTGGGCTGACGGTCATCGAGGCGCCCGGGCACACCCCGGGCCACCTGGCGTTCTGGGAGGAACGGACGCGGGTGCTGATCCTCGGCGACGTGCTGTTCCACATGCAGCCGCTCACCCTACGGACGGTGCTAACGGAGCCGTTCCGCTTCGCCACCTTCGATCGCGCGGCGAACCTGAGGTCGGCGCGGAAGCTGGCGGCGCTCGACCCCGTGACGATCTGCTTCGGTCACGGCCCGCCCCTCACGGACGGGGACGCTTTCCAGCGGTTCGTCGCCGGGTTGCCGCGGCCGTGACGGTGTGCCCCGGGCGTGGTGGGTCGCGGGCCTGCGACGCCGGCTGACCGTCGAATCTCCGTGGATCAGCCCGGCTTCCGCCCGTCGGGGTGCTCGGTACCCTTGACGGCCCCGGGCTCGCCGGTGACGAAGTCCTGCTCCAGGTAGTTCAGCACCTCGTCGGTCGACAGCACCTTGGCGACCGTGCCGTTGGCGACCTTGAGCGCGATCTCCTGGTTGGCGGTGGCCGTGGCGACCGCGTCGCCCACCACCACGACGTCGTAGCCGCGCGAGCTGCCCGCGTACGCGGTGCTGAGGACGCACTCGTCGGTCCACAGGCCCACGATGACGATCGTATCGATGCCCTGCGCCTTGAGCTTCTCGTCCAGGTACGAGGCGCCGTTCTCGTCGAAGGTCCAGAACATGTCCAGGTGCTTGCCCAGGTAGAACCAGCCCTCGGCCTCTTCCTCCGCCGTCGGGGCGATCTCCGCCAGCGGCTTCATCCCGGCCGAGCCGGTGAAGACGTAAGCGGCGTTCTCCGGCTCCTCGGGACGCAGGCCCCGCGGGCCGTACCAGCGGTCCATCGCGTTGGCGATGCCATCGTCGAAGGCGCGGCTCCAGGCGCTCCAGGCGATGCAGACGCCGTCGCTGCGCGAGCGCGCACGCGCGGCCCGGAAGGCCTCGACGAGCCGCTGCACGTTCGGGAGGATGCCGCCCGCGTACGGCCGGTACTCCTCCTGGCAGTCGTCGACGAGCAGGGCGATGCGGCGGGGGCGGTCGGCGAGGTCCCACGACGCCCAGAACGCCAGCGGCTGCCCGTGCGGGCCACCCGGGGTCGAGCTGTAGTTGGGCATCGGCTCGAGCGCGAGCGCCATGTCGCGGTGCTTGCAGGGTTCGCGCAGGGCCTCCTCGAGCGTCGGGACGGGGCGTTCGTTGGGCTTCATCGAGGGGCTCCTCTCGGTGGCAGATGCATCTGCGGGGGGCGTTCGTCGCGTCCGCGGGGTGCTCGTTCACGCTATGTGCCGAAGGGTAGCCCGTCAAGGGACGCGGGAGAGGTTGCACCGCGCAACGAGACGTGTCAGCCTCACGGAGAGCGTGAGACGATCCTTGCCCCTCATCTTCGTGGCGGTCGGCATGGGACTGTTCGTCGGTGGTTTCGCCTACGATGTGTTCTTCGCCGGCATCCCGTACCAGGATCCGACGCCGGCGATGGCGGCCGACTACGCCCGCCACGCGCGCGTGGCCTCGCTGATCCGATGGGCGGGTTTGGGCCTGCTGCTGTCGGGCGTGGTTACCGGCTTCGTCCGTCGCCTCGCCCGACGGGAGCGGCGGTCCTTGGCGCCGTGACGCGCGACCCAGCGTCAGGAAGGTCAAGGCCCTCCATCCCGCGCATGGGCCAGCGATACAGGCGCATACGGGAGCGTCCCTTACCCTGAGAGGTACGCAACGTAGAAAGGGAGGAGACTTCATGGCAGCCATGGTGAAGGTGATCGAGGTTCTGGCGCAGTCCGAGAAGAGTTGGGACGATGCGGCCAAGGTGGCGCTCGAGGAGGCCTCCAAGACGGTCCGAGGCATCCAGAGCATCTACGTCAAGGACATGCAGGCCGTCGTCGAGGACAACCGGATCGTGAAGTACAGGCTCAACGCGAAGATCTCGTTCCTTCTCGAGCGGGACGACTGACCTCGCGCAGATCGCGCGCGGGATGAAGCGCCATCCCGCGCGCGCGCCTCGAGCGCGCGAAGGACCCGGGTCTCGGCGTGCGCGACCTGAACGCCCAGGGTGTGACTAGGGCCGCGCTGCGCTGCTTCGCCCTCGACTTCGCGCGGCTCACGCCGGAGCGCGACGTCTCCGTGTTGCTGAGCGTCTACCCGCTGGAGCAACGGGATCCGCCGCTGGCGATCCGCGGGCTCGGCTGTTCGCCGTGCCGCGACCGCGACCGACCGGAGGCGTTCGGCGGCTCGCCAGGCGAGGCCGCCTTCTGGCGCACCGTGGCCGGCCACCACCACCCGCGGCACTGCCTTCGCGACGCCGAGGGCGGCGACAGCGAGTGGACGCCGTAGCTCGCGGGGGTGCTGGCACGGGCGCTCCAGGTGGCGCCGGACCCGCACGCGAGCGAGTTCGCGGGCCTTCTGGCTGTGGGCGTGAACCCTCCGCATGGGCTAGCCTCTCCGTCACGGGTGGTGGAGTTGGCGCGTGCGCTCGCGGATGCGGGACGCACCGCCGTCGTCGCGGTCGGATCGGAAGGTGTGCGCGGATGAGCGATCGGCAGGCACGCTCGAGGGTCCTCGCCGGGTTCCCCGGCATGGGCGCCCTGATCGGCATCGGCGCAGGCTTCGGCCTGGTACTGGGGACCCTCCTCGGCAACCTGGTCATGGGCATGCTGGCCGGGGCCGCCGTAGGGACGGTCGCGGGCGCCGTGATCGAGACGCTGCGGCGGGACGCCGCGAAGCGCGACGGGTAGCGGCCGGACCGCGTTCACACCGGGCCCCGCATCGCGGCTCGCGTCGCGGCCGGCCGGCGGTTGCCCACGCGCCGAGCGGAAGGGATGACGCCCGTGTTCGAGGTCGACCGCGCGCTCGTTCGAGAGGCCGCCCTGAGCCTTGCATCGGCCCGTGGGCTCCGGTGGGTGATCGGCGGCGCCTGCTCGGGGAAGTCCTCCGTCTGCCAGACCATCTCGCGCTGGACGGATGTCCCCGTCTACGACATGGACGAGCACATCTACGGGCGTTACCTGAGCCGGTACTCCCCGTCCCGGCACCCCGCGAGCACCGCCTGGTTCAAGCGCGGCGATGGCCTCGGATGGGTGCTCTCGTTGCCGTGGGAGACGTTCGACGACCTGAACCGGGCCACGAACGCCGAGTTCCTGGACCTCGTGGCACGAGACGTCGCCGAGCGCTACGGCGACCGGCTGGTGCTGGTGGACGGCGGCATCACGCACCCGTCCGTCCTGGCGGCGGCGGTCGACCCGGCGCGCATTGCCTGCCTGGCGGTCGACGGTGCCGAGAGCCGGCGGATCTGGGAGGAGGACGAGGCCCGGTCGGGGATGCGCCGCGCGGTCGAGAAGCTGCCCGGAGGGGCGGAACGGTGGACGACGTTCCTGACGTTCGACGAGCGCATGAGCGCGACGATCGAGCGCGAGGCGCGCGAGCAGGGCATCGTCGTTCTCGCGAGGACCCAGGGCACCTCGGTCGAGGAACTGTCGAGGACCGTGATGGGAGCGCTCGGCATCGAACGCGAAGACGGCGCGGCCACCGGCCCGGGTGCCCCCTGATGCGGCCGTCGCGTGAGGGACCCGGCCGACGGGCGAGGAGGCGGGCATGACACCGAGGCTGATCGAGCGGGGCGAGATGACCATCGTCGGGATGGTCTACTACGGCGATCCGTTCCACGCCGAGGGGGTGGCGCCCGAGCAGAACGAGGTCGGCAGGCTGTGGACGCGCTTCAGCGCGTACTGGGATCACCATCGCGAGGGCTTCCGGCACGAGGTCGATTCGAGGGTGGGGTGGGAGTTGCACATCGCCACCCAGGAGTACGCCGAGACCAAGGCCTACTACGTGATGGTCGGCGTGGAAGTGTCCCGGATCGAGGACCTGCCCGCGCCCATCTTCGCCAAGGTCCTGCCCGGCGGCACCTATGCGGTGTTCGCCCTCCGCGGGGCGCAGATGAACACGAACTGGAGCGACGCGATCTACCAGGATTGGCTGCCCGCGTCGGACTACGAGGAGGCCTTGGGCTGCACGCTGGAGCGCTACGACCAGGAGCGGTTCCGGGGGTGGGGCGAGGCCGACTCCGAGGTCGAGATCTGGGTGCCCGTCAGGGCGAGGCGGGGCTGACGCCTTCTAGAACCCGGCGCCGAACTCCGAGTCGATCTGCCGTTGCGCCTCTTCCTTGCTGTAGCCGTACTTCTCCTGCAGGACGCCGACGAAGCGATCGTAGCTCCCCTCGACCTTGGCGAGATCGTCGTCGGTGAGATCTCCCCACACCTGCTTCACGCGGCCGCGCAACTGCTTCCACTTGCCTTCGAACAGGTCTGCGTTCACGTTGCTCACCTCTCTCCGTTCCGGGAACGATCGGAACGGTTGAGCACCTGAAGGGTAGAGGTGGGTCGCGATCGTTGTCAAATCGGCGAGCCCAGGAACTCGACGGGGGGCGCGTCCAGGGGCCACGGTTCAGTCGAGACCCAGCGCCCTCCTGACGTACACGCTCTCCGGATCGACTTCGTACCCGTACTCGAGGATGCTCTTCACCATCAGGCGCCTGGGTCCCCGCCCCAGCATGATCTTCGGGACCGCCGGACAGAACATCAGGTGATACGGCATCGCCGGCTGCCCGTCGCTCACGGGTGGGGTCAACAGGCGGGCCTTGGGGTCCAGACGAGCGCCGTTTCGCTTGTACCACTGGATGCGGCGGTCCCGTAGCGATGCCTGATCGTGGTCCGGCGCATCCGCGGGACGCTCCACCTCGAACGCGACACCGATGTAAGGGAAGCCGGCGCGCCGCCTTCCGTCCAGCCAGATCGTGTGCAGCACATCGGCCAGGAGTAACCTTCCGAGGCCCCCGTTGCGCGCCTTCTCGTGCATCGCGATGTAGCGAAGGAACCCCATGTAGGTCTCGTCGATGGTGGTGAACACCGAGATCCCAACCACGTCATCGTCATCGAGCATGATCCGGAAGTGATGCTCTTGATCCGCTTCGTCTCGCTTCGTTCGCTCCGCCTCGAGTCGCGCGAGCGGTTCGCGCTCATCGGCCGGGAAGGAGCGTTCGTAGATCCACACGGCCTGCTGCCCATGCCCTGAGTCGAGCCGATCGAGTTCCTCGAATCGAACCCCTCGCGGCAGCTTCTTCAGCGTTCGACGCCACGTCGGCATCATGGCGCGCCTCCCTGCGGGCCCGATCTCCCACCAGGCGTCCCGCTGCGAGGCTCTGATGGTGCCCGAGACGATGATGCCATGGGTGGCTCGACGCGATCACCCGCGCGTTGTGGGGGAAGCGTGATCGTGATGCAAGGGCCGCCTGCATCTTGCAGCGTGCCGGGAAGAGCGAGGAGCCTAAAGCGGGTCGCGGCGACACGACCTGCCGGCCTGAGGGCTGCCGGGGTTTGGCGGACCGGCGGCGAAGCGCTGGGGGGGGTGTCCGTGGGGGCGACGCTGCCGGCCGCGGTGAACGCGCCGGGCGGAAGGAGCAGCAGCAAGGATGTTCTCGCTCTTCCAGGGTAGGACACCGGCGATTCGGAACGGCACCCCCAGGAGCATCGCCGCGCTGGAGCGCATGAGGCTGGGGGGCGACCTCCAGTGGCTGACCCTGCGCGGCCACGACGTGGCGAACCCGGTCTTGCTGTACGTGCATGGGGGTCCCGGCGGGCCGGACCTGGGCGCCTTGCGGCATTTCGTCCCCGAACTCGAGGAGCACTTCGTGGTGGCGCACTGGAGCCAGCGTGGTGCCGGTAAGTCGTACGCCCGCGAGCTCTCGGACGACCGCATGACGATGGCGCAGTTCGTGGCGGACCTCGAGGAGCTGAGCCTGCACCTGCTGCAGCGCTTCGGTCAGCGGAAGCTCTTCCTGGTGGGGCAGTCGTGGGGCACCGTCCTGGGCATGCGGCTCGCGGCGAGGCGACCCGACCTGGTGGCCGCGTACGTCGGTGTGAACCAGGTGGTGGACCGGGGCGCGGAGGAGTTGCGCGCCTACCGCGCCTGCCTGCAGCGCGCCCGCGAGCGCGGGAACGGCAAGGCCGTGGCGCAGCTGGAGGCCCTGGGCGAGCCGCAGGATGGCGCCTTCGCCAGCGTGGACGGGACGCTGGTGCAGCGGCGGTGGATGCGGGCCCTGGGCCTGGTGACCTTCGAGCCCGAGCGGGCGGCGGAGATCGGCCGGGTCATCGCCATGAACCCCGAGCTGACCCTGCGCGACCTGCTGAACCTCTTCGCGCGCGTGCGCTGGAACATGGAGCTTCTGTGGCCCGAGTTCTGCCGGGTCGACCTCGCCAGGGAGATCCCCGCCGTGGACGCGCCCGTCTTCTTCGTCGCCGGCGAGCACGACTGGGTCACGAGCCCGGAGCTCGCGAGTCAGTACCTGGACGTGCTGCGGGCTCCCAAGAAGGAGTTCGTCCTCTTCCCTCGATCGGGCCACGTCGCGTGCTTCGAGGAGCCGCGGCGGTTCCTGGAGGTCATGCTGCGGGCGAAGGCGGCGTGTGAGCCCTAAGGGGCCCTCCGTCCACCGGTCGAGACGCGGTCGATGCCCGACCGAGCGTCACAGCATGACCAGCACCGCCCCGACGTACAGGACGAGGATGAACGCGCTCTCGAAGCCGATCCTGCCGACCCCGGCCCGCTCGCGCCGCAGCAGGCCGAGGAGGAGGACCGCGGTCATCAGGATGGTGAGCGCGACGACGAAGAGGTCTTGCTGGTTGAAGCGGTGGTAGAGCGACCCGCTGCGGTAGGCGACGTCCGAGGTGGCCAGGAAGAGCGTGTCGAAGGCGTTGCCGCCGATGATGCCGCCGACGGCGAGGGTGAGGGCGCCACGGCGCACCGCCGTGACGGTGGTGACGAGTTCGGGCAGCGACGTCACGGTCGCCACCAGGAGCCCGCCGACGGCGGTGTCGTCGAGGCCGGTCCGGTCCGCCACGGCGATGCCGAACTGCGTGACCAGGTACCCGGCCGCGGCGAGCGCGGCCACGGCGAGCGCGAAGGTGCCGTAGATCCACGCGCTGGAATGCGCGCGACCGCCGTCGGCGGCCGGCTCGTCGCGCACCGTCAAGTTCGTCATCCGTGGGCTCCACATCCGCTCGCGGCGCACCCGGCCGACCAGCCGCAGGCCGGCGACGTAAGCGACCGCCAGCACGACCGACGCCGGGTGCACGCCCAGAAGCGTGACGTCCGGGCCGAACGTCGCCACCAGCAGCAGCGACAGCAGCGCGATGAGGAGCGCGGAGAAGCTGAGGTTGGTCGTGGAGGCCGCGGCGTGCTCGAGGTTCGCGCGGCGGTAGGTGACGTCGGCGACCGCGAGGAAGGCCGTCTGGATGGCGATCCCGCCGATGGCGTTGGAGATCGCCAGCGAGGGGTGTCCCTGCCAGGCGGCGGTGACGGAGGCGACGAGGCCGGCGAGCGAGGTACTGCCGCCCAGGATGAGGGCGCCGACGATGGCCTCGCCGAGGCCGGTGCGGTCGGCGATGACGTCGGCGCGCGAGGCCACGGTCACCCCGGCGACGGAGATCAGCAGCGCCGCGCCCGCGAAGGCGGCGACGAGGGCCGGCATGCCCCAGAGCGTGAGGTCGAACGGCATGTGCCCTACCTTAGGCGATGTCGCCCACGGGCGTGCCCGACCCTCGGACGCGCAGCCGTCCTTGCGTCCCGTGCCGCCGCGCCCTACGCTCGCCCATGGCTGCCGATCGGATCGTCCCCTGCATCTGGCTCGACGACCAGGCCGAGGCCGCGGCCTCCTTCTACCTGGCGGCCTTCCCCGACGGGCGCGTCGACGCCGTCGCGCGCTACCCGCGCTCGCGAGGCAACCCGGCGAACAAGCCGCCCGGGAGCGTCCTGACCGTGGACTTCACGGTCGCCGGTCGGCGCTTCACCGTGATGAACGGCGGGCCGAGCTTCCGGCCCAACCCGAGCGTCTCGTTCCACGTCCACCTCCCCGACGCCGCGGCCGTCGACGCGCTGCACGCCGCGCTGGGCGAGGGCGGCATGGACCTCATGCCCCTGGACGCCTACCCCTGGAGCCCGCGCTTCGTGTGGCTGCAGGACCGCTTCGGCGTCTCGTGGCAGCTGATGGCCCGCGACGACGCCGCGCGCCCGGCGATCGTGCCGGCGCTCATGTTCGCCGGGCCGCACCACGGCCGGGCGCGCGAGGCGGTCGCCGCGTACGTCGCGGCCCTCCCCGATTCGCGCGTCCGCCACGTCGTGGACTTCGGCGAGGGCGAGGGGGGCGAGGTCGGCACCGTCAAGCAGGCCGCCCTCGAGCTCATGGGCCAGCCTCTCGCTGCGATGGACGGCGGCCCCGGGCATGCCTTCGGCTTCGACGAGGGGGTCTCGCTGCAGGTCATGTGCGCCGACCAGGCCGAGGTCGACCGGATCGCGACCGCGCTCGCGGCCGACGGTGGCGAGGAGGGCCCGTGTGGTTGGCTGCGGGACCGTTTCGGGCTGTGGTGGCAGGTGGTCCCGGAGCAGGTCGGCGTGTTGCTGGCGTCGGACGACGAGGCCGCCCGCGACCGCGTGTTCCACGCGCTGCTGCCGATGCGGCGGCTGGACGTGAAGACGCTCGAGCGCGCGTTCCGGGGGACCCCGGCATGAGGAAGCTGATCGCGATCGAGTTCGTCACCCTCGACGGCGTCGTCCAGGCCCCGGGCGGGCCCGACGAGGACACCAGCGGCGGCTTCGCGCACGGTGGTTGGATCCGCCCGTACGCCGATCCCGTGCAGTCCGCGGTGATTCGAAAGCAGATGAGCCTGCCGTTCGATCTGCTGGTGGGGCGCGTGACTTACGACATCTGGGCGGCGTACTGGCCGCAGCATCCGGGCGTATGGCCCGAGGTGCAGACGGCGACGAAGTACGTCGCCTCGAACACCGTGACGGCGCACGCGTGGCAGCCCACCGTGTTCCTGAGCGGGGACGTCGCGGCCCGCGTCGCGGCACTCAAAGGGCGGCCCGGGCCCGACCTGCACGCGTACGGGAGCGCGAACCTGCTGCAGACGCTCTTCGCGCGCGATCTGGTCGACGCGCTCTGGCTGCGGATCCATCCGATCACGCTGGGTGGCGGCAAGCGGCTGTTCGCGGGCGGCGCCATCCCTGCGGCGTTCCGGCTCGCGGAGCACCAGGTCACGTCGACCGGCGTCGTCCTCGTGAACTACGAGCGGGCGGGCGCGCTCCCGAGCAGCGATGGCTGAGGACGTACGTCGGGCGCTCGACGCCCTGCGCGACCCGGCGGTTGCCGCGACGTCGCAGCGCTTCTTCAAGACGGGACCGGGCGAGTACGGCGAGGGCGACCGCTTCCTCGGCGTCCGCGTCCCGCAGCTCCGCGCCCTCGCCCGCGCGCACCGATCCCTACCCCTCGACGCGGTGGTCGGGCACCTCCGCTCGCCATGGCACGAGGAGCGGCTGCTCGCGTTGTTGATCCTGGTCGAGCAGCACCGGCGTGGCGACGCGGAGGCGCGCGAACGCATCCACCGCCTCTACCTCGACCACGCGCGCTTCGTGAACAACTGGGACCTGGTCGACACGTCGGCTCCGCATCTGGTCGGGGCGCACGTCGACCCGGGCGACCTGACCCTGCTCGAGCGCTTGGCGGGCTCGAGCTCCGTCTGGGAGCGCCGGATCGCCATCATCGCGACGTTCCACTGGACCAGGATGGGGGTGGTCGAGCCCGCGTTGCGCATCGCCGACCGGCTCCAGGGCGACCCGCACGACCTCATCCACAAGGCCGTCGGCTGGATGGTGCGCGAGGTGGGCAAGTGCGACCCCCAGAGCTTCGAGGTGTTCCTGGCCGAGCGCTACCGGCGCATGCCTCGCACCATGCTCCGGTACGCGATCGAGCGGTTGCCGGAGGCGCACCGGCAGCGGTACCTGCGCGGCGAGGTGTGACGCTCGGTCCTGGGGGCAGTCGACGGTACGCCATGATGGGCGCCCTGGGAGGACCAAGATGCGCACCCAGTACTACACCGCCACCAGCCTCGACGGCTTCCTCGCCTCCGAGGACGACGCGCTCGACTGGCTCTTCCCGCTCGGCGACCTCATCGTCCAGGTCGGTTCGGTCACCCTCGGGCGCGGCATGCCGCTCTTCCCGCGGCGCGTGCTGCACCCCGTTCTGCGCCTCGTGTCGGTGCAGCGGATGGGCTCGGGGATGGTGGAGTTGCGGTACGAGGTCGAGCGCATGCCCGCTGGCGCCGTACGGTGCGGCTGAGGCGCTGGCCGACCGTTCGAGGAGGTGTCGATGCCGGATTTCGTGGACGTCTTCGCTCGCTTGCGAGCCATTCTGGATCCGTACGCGCGTTCGCTCGAGCGCACCGTCGATCATGACGACGAGCTCAGCCTGAACACGTCGCACGTCCAGGCGAACGGGACGCCGCTGTGGTTCGGCGGCGTCCAGGTCAAGAAGCGCTACGTGAGCTACCACCTCATGCCCGTCTACGTGAACCCGGCCCTGCTGGACGACGTCTCGCCGGAGCTGAAGAAGCGGATGCAGGGGAGATCGTGCTTCAACTTCACGAAGGCGGACCCCGCGCTGCTCAAGGAGTTGGCGGCGCTGACCGAGCGCGGCTTCGAGGACTACCGGTCCAAGGGGTACGTCTGACGTCGGACCCATGGCGCCGCCGCCCGCGGCGGCGCTGCGCCGGTCGTACGACCGCTGGGTGCACGGCTACGCCGACGACCTCGCGGGCGACCTCGCCGCGCTGGGGCAGCATCTGGAGAAGGAGGGGCCGATGGAGGACGGACGAGCCGTAGAGACGCCCAGGGTTGTGAGGATCGCGAGCGAGCTTCGTTTCCGGGCGCCGCCGGAGCGCGTGTTCCGGGCGCTGACCGACCCGGACGAGATCCTTCGTTGGTTCCCGTTCACGTATGGCGAGAACCGGGTGAAGCGCGTGGTGTTCGAGCCGCGCGTCGGCGGCCTGCAGTACGAGGACTGGGGCGACGGGCGCGGCTACCTCTACGGGCAGGTGACCGAGTGGGACCCGCCGTGGCGCTACGCGGTGCGCAGCCGCCTGCACGCTGGGACGGTGATGGACACGCAGGTGACGCTGGAGCCGACCGGCGACGGCGCGCTGCTGCGCAGCTCGCGGGTGATCGTCGGCCCCATCGACGACGAGCAGGAGCGCGGGATCCGTTTGCACGGCGACCTCGCGCGCTTCGAGGACGCGATCCGGCGCGTCGTCGAGGCCGAGTGAGCGGGTCGCCCGGGACGCCGAGGGAGGCGGGCATGGCGCAGACGTCCGAAGAAGCGCGCGACAGCTACGTCCAGGGCATCGAGGCGAAGGCGGGGCGGCCGATCGCCGAGCTCGTGGCGGAGGTCGTTGGCTGGGGACCGGGCAAGTACACCGAGCTGCTGAAGCGAGCGAAGGAGACGTTCGGACTCGGCCATGGGCAAGCCAACCTGCTCGTCCATCTGGCGCGGGAGCACGGGGAGGCGGCCGCTGGCGCGCCGCTCGACGCCGACGACCCGCTCGACGCGATCTACGCGGGGTCGAAGGTGCCGCTGCGCTCGTTGCACGAGGCGCTCATGGCGCGGCTCGCCGACCTGGGCTCCTTCGAGGTCGCGCCCAAGAAGGCGAACGTGAGCCTGCGGCGGGGCAAGCAGTTCGCGCTCGTGGGACCGGGCAGCCGCGGTCGGCTCGAGGTAGGCGTCAACCACCGCGCCGCCGAAGCGGCGGAGCGTTTCGAGGCGCTCGGACCGGGCAAGATGTGCAGCCACCGCGTCTTCGTCACCGTGCCCGAGGAGATCGACGACGAGCTGCTGGCGTTCGTGCGCGCGGCGTACGAAGGGGCCGGCTGACGCGCTCGCCGTGGACGTCGACGCCTACCGCGCCGCCTACTTCGTCGACCCGCCGCCCGTGCCATGGTTCACCTTCACGGATACGGAAGGCGGGCGGCCTTGAGGAAGCTGAAGCCGCAGGTCCAGTCGACGGTCGACGGCATCCTGCTGACGCGCGAGCTGGCCGAGGGGTTCATCGCGTACTGGGCGGACTTCGTCGCCGATCTGATCATCCACGACCTGCTCGACGACCTGCACGTGGTCGTGAACCCCGTGGCGATCGGCCAGGGCTTGCCGATCTTCGCCCGCGCCGGGCGGCGCGACCTGACGCCGGTGAGCGGTTCCATGGAGGGACCTGACCATCGCATGGAACCCCGTGCCATCCCATGTGATAGTGTGGTGATCGTATGGCGGGTCGCGAACTCCATGATGTTCTGCTGCGCGCGTATGCCGGCCCCGACCCTGCATGGGTCGCGACCGGCGGCGTGCACGAGGTGGAGCCACCGTGAGCGATCGCGGGCCCCTTCGACGCTCCGGGTCGTATGTCTCGCAGTCGCTCGGTTACCGCGCGTTCATCCCCGCGCCGCTCCCCCCCGACCCGCCCCTCGACCTCAGCGGCGAACTGCCTCGTTTGCTGTCGGAAGCCGATCGAGCGCTCGGCAGGCTCGACGGCTCCGTGCTGACGCTGCCGAACCCCGACCTCTTCGTGTTCATGTACGTGCGCAAGGAGGCGGTGCTCTCCAGCCAGATCGAGGGAACGCAGAGTTCCCTTCAGGACCTGCTTGCTGCCGAAGCTCAGGTCCTCGACCCGGGGCGGCCGCACGACGTCGTCGAGGTCGTCAACTACGTCCGTGCCATGCACCACGGCCTCCGGCGCTTGGCCGACGTGCCCGTCTCGGTGCGCCTGATCCGTGAGATCCATGCGGAGCTCCTGTCGGGTGTGCGCGGCGGGAACCTACGGCCCGGCGAACTGCGCAGCAGCCAGAACTGGATCGGACCGGCCGGCTCGACGTTGGCGACGGCCACGTTCGTTCCACCACCCCACCACGTTGTGCCCGACGCGCTCGGCGACCTCGAACGCTTCCTGCACCTCGACGATGGGCTTCCGGTGCTCGTGAAGATCGCGCTCGCCCACGTCCAGTTCGAGACGATCCACCCGTTCCTCGATGGCAACGGACGCGTCGGCCGGTTGTTGACGACGTTCCTGCTGACCGAGCGCGGTGTGCTCCACAAGCCGGTCCTGTACCTGTCCCACTACTTCCGTCGCCACCGCCAGGCCTACTACGATCACCTCCAGGCCGTTCGGGACGACGGGGCGTGGGAGCCGTGGTTGCGGTTCTTCCTCCGCGGCGTCATCGAGGTCGCCGACGAGGCGACGGCCACCGCTCGCCGGATCCTCCTCCTGCGCGAGGCGCATCGGAACGCCATCACCGAAGGCTTGGGCCGGGGAGCGGCCAACGGCCACCGAACGCTCGACGCGCTGTTCGACCGGCCCATCGTGTCCGTCGCGGACGTGCAGGCATGGACGGGCACGACCTACGCCGCCGCGAACGTCATGGTGGCTCGCCTCGTCGAGATGGGCATCCTCGAGGAGTTCACGGGCTACGCCCGGAACCGACGCTTTCGCTACGCTCCGTACATCGAGCTGTTCCTGTCGGCCTGACCCTTTGAGGCGGCGCCACGCGGCGTAGATCGGGATCGGGCGACGGACGCCCCGACGAGGCCGTCGACGTCGATCGTCGCGTTGGGGACGGTGAACAGAGCGCGCAGGGCCCGCCGGCCGACGAACGCGCCGCGGCCGTGAGGAGGGCCGGGACGGCCTTTCGGTATCCTGCCGCCATGCCCGCGCGCCCGCCGGAGGGGTTCAGCTACCGCGAGCGGAAGTCCGGCGAGATCGAGGTGCTGCACTTCGGTCGGCTCGCTGCACTGCTTCGTTCCCGCCAAGCCGAGAGGTTCCGCGTGCGCGCGGCGGGGGCGACGGAGCTGGAGTTGCAGCACCTCATGGCGAGGGCGACCGGCAACTACAAGCGGGGGAACGAGCGGGGGGCGGCGAGGTCGGATCGGGAGGGGTGACGTCCGCCCGCACCGGCGCGCGACCCAGGGAGGCCTGATGCTGCACCACATCGAGCTCCACGTCCGCGACCGTGAGCGCTCGATCGCGTTCTGGACGCCCTTCATGCGCCTGCTCGGGTACGCGGAGGAGCGCTGGTCGCAGGGCGTGACCTACGTCGCCGGCGAGCAGGATCCCTACGTCACCCTGGTGCTGGCGTCGGCCGAGCACGTCGCCGCCGGGTACCACCGCCGGCGGGCGGGCCTGAACCACCTGGCGTTTCGGGCGCGGACGCGGGCGCACGTCGACGAGGTGCGCCCGTGGGTCGCGGGGGCCGCGAGGCGTCGGCCCCACCGGCGAGCTACAGGATCCCGCCCGCGATCGGCACGTTGATGCCGGTGATGTAGCTAGACGTGTCGCCGAGCAGGAACGCCACGGCGCCCGGGATCTCCTCCATGCCGCCATAGCGGCGCATCGGCACCGCGCCGATCATCTGCTCGGCGACGACCGCGGGATCGGTCGCGAAGTACGGACTGCCGGCGGCCGCCTGCAGCTCGACCTGGCGCGTCCACATGAAGCCGGGCCCCATGTAGGCGGGCGAGACGGCGTTCACGCGGATGCCGTGCGGCGCGAGATCCTTGGAGGCCGTCTGGGTCATGCCCAGGATGGCCGCTTTGGAGGTGGCGTACGCGATCATGTTCGGCGGTCCACCGGTGGCGGCCATGCTGGCCATGTTGACGATCGAGCCGCCGCCCTGGCCGGCCATGTGGCGGGCGAAGGCGCGCAGGACGAGGAAGGCGCCGCGCACGTTGACGGCCTGGATGGCGTCGAAGTCCTCCGTCGGGTACTC
>JAABRX010000088.1 GCA_011390675.1 Trueperaceae bacterium
GGACGCGCTTGTCGGACAGCTGCGGCAGCCGAGTGTTGAGCGGGATGTGGCGCGGCGAGTTCCAGTTGGTGGCGACCACGCGGAAGTCCGGGTCGTCCATGAAGTCGATGTTGTCCTCGGTCGAGAGCGGCCACACGGTGCCGTCGGCGTCGCCGGTGAGCAGCGCGATGGTGCGCACCGACGGCTCCGGCACCACGTCGAGGCGCAGCACGTCGACCTGCGGCGCGCCGCGGAAGTGACCGGGGAAGGCCTCGAGCTCGGTGCTGTCGGCCGGGCGCCACGACCGCACCTTGAAGGCACCGGTACCGATGGGGGCGGTGCGGAAGCCGTCGACGCCCACGCTCTCGTGGTAGGCCTTCGGCACGATCGGGACCTCGCCCGCGACGCGCAGGAAGGCCGCGTTGACGCTGTCCATGTGCACGCGCGCGGTGTAGCGGTCGACGACCTCGACCTCGCGCATGCCGATGAAGCGGCTGGCGACGGTGTTGCCGGCCTCGGCGTAGGTCTCGTAGGTGTACTTGACGTCCTCGGCGGTGAACTCGGTGCCGTCGTGGAAGCGCACGTCCTCGTTCAGGTGGAACGTGTACGTGAGGCCGTCCGCGGCCACGTCGACGTCGCGCGCGAGCACCATCTCGGTCTCGGTCACGTGGTTGACGTGCACCAGCGGGTTGAGGACGTTGAAGATCACCGCGGCCTGGACGTCGGCGCCGATGTCGTTGGGGCCGAGGCCGGCGACTTCCTGGTGGCCCATCCACACGAGCGTGCCGCCCGAGGCGCCCTGCGCCATCGCGAGGCCGTGCACGCCCACGTAGACGCCGGCGGCGGAGTAGACGCTGTACTTGAGGAACTGGCGGCGCGAGATCGTGCGGTCGATCAGGTTCGTTGGCTTCCCATCGGACACGGTTGCTACCTCCGGACGCGGCGCTGGGCGGCGCTCGCGCATGGCGGATGATAGACCATCCAACCGTCCCGTGTGGCGGTACCCCCTCGTACGTCGTTCCTGGCGCGGATTCGGGAGCTCGAGGAAGCCCTTGGCATGCGCCCCCTAGTGAAGATATGCACGAACTCTCGAGCCCGGACCGGGTTGGGTAGGGTCGGGTCATGGAGGCACCGATCCCGACCATTCTGGTCCCCTGGACCGCCGCGCTGGAGGCCTGGAGCGTCGAGCAACCGCTCCTCGCGACCCTCGCCGCTGGGGTGGTCGTGGCGATCGTCGCGTGGTTGGCCTACGTCGCTACCCGGCGCTACCTCGTCGCCCTGATCGAACGGGTGGCCCGCCGCACCCCCTTCGCGTGGGACGAGGCGCTCCAGGAGCGGCGCTTCTTCCGGCGCGTGGCGCGCATCGTCCCCTTGCTCGTGATCCAGGCCGGACTGCCGTTCCTGCCGCTGTTGGGTGCGGGCCTGGAGGGGGGTCTGCGCCGCGCGCTGGCCGTCGCCGCCATGATCGTCTTCGCGACCGGGGTCGGCGCCGCCCTCGCCGCGTTCTCCGACCTCTACCACCGCAGGTCGGATCATGCTGCGCGACCCATCAAGAGCTACGTGCAGGCGGCCACGCTCATCGTCTACGGTCTCGTCGCGGTCGTGGCGGCGGCGACGCTGCTCGGGCGCGACCCGCTGGTGGTGCTGGGCGGCCTGGGCGCCGCGTCCGCGGTGCTGCTGCTCATCTTCCGTGAGACCATCCTCGGTCTGGTCGCGGGGGTCCAGCTGACCAACAACGACCTCATCCGGGTGGGGGACTGGATCGAGATGCCGCAGTTCGACGCCGATGGTCCCGTGGTCGACGTCGCGCTCAACACCGTGAAGGTGGAGAACTGGGACCGCACCTTCACGGTGATCCCGACGCACCGCTTCCTCGAGCAGAGCTTCACCAACTGGCGTGGCATGCAGGACTCCGGGGGTCGCCGGATCAAGCGCAGCGTGCTGCTCGACCAGCACTCCGTGCGCTTCCTGGATGCCGACGAGGTGGACGACGCGCGCCGCTTCGCGCTGCTGCGCGGCTACCTCGACGCCAAGGAGCGCGAGCTCGAGGCGTGGAACGCCACGCACCCCGCGGCCGGGGAGGAACGGGTCAACGCTCGCCGGTTGACGAACCTCGGCACCTACCGGGCCTACGTCGCCGCGTACCTGCACAGCCGCCGCGACGTTCGAGACGACATGACCTTCCTCGTCCGGCAGCTCGATCCCACGGCCCAAGGCGTCCCGCTCGAGATCTACGTCTTCGCCGCCACCACCGAGTGGGGCGAGTACGAGGAGGTGCAGTCCGACATCTTCGATCACCTGCTGGCGATCGTTCCCGAGTTCGGCCTGCGCGTGTTCCAACAGCCGAGTGGCTCCGACGTGCGGGGGCTGGTGGCGTCGGGGGCCGACGGCGAGGCGCGAGCGATCACGTGAGGCCCACGGCCCATCGCTGCCCCGTAGCATGCGCGGCATGAGCCCCCTCCCCGACCTGCCGCGCCCCCGCCCCGAGCGCGTGGCGCTCGACGGGCGCTACGCACGCCTCGAACCGCTCGACCCGGCCCGCCACGGCGCCGACCTGCACGCCGCCACCTTCGCGGCGGGGCATGACGCGCGCCTCCGATACCTCCCGACGGTGCCGCGCCAACCCGACGGGTACGCAGCGTGGTTGGCCGCTGCGGCGGCCACCGACGACCCGCTGATGTTCGCGGTGATCGATCGAGCCAGCGGTCGCTGCGGTGGACGCCAAACGCTCATGCGGATCGTGCCGGAGCACGGCGTCGTCGAGCTGGGCGGGATCCTCTGGGGGCCTGCGGTCGCTCGCACCCGCGTCGCCACCGATGCCTTCGCGCTCGCGGCGGGGTACGCCTTCGACGCGCTCGGCTACCGCCGCCTCGAGTGGAAGTGCGACGCCGACAACGTCCCCAGCCGCCGCGCCGCGGAGCGCTTCGGCTTCACGTACGAGGGCACCTTCCGGCAGCACATGGTGCTGCACGGCCGCAACCGCGACACCGCCTGGTTCGCGCTGCTCGACCGCGAGTGGCCGGCGGTGAAGGGGGCGCTGCAGGCGTGGTTGGCGCCGGAGAACTTCGACGCGGAGGGGCGCCAGCGGCGGTCGCTCGGCGAGGTGCGTGGGTCGTGACGGTGCAGCGCGAACGCGGGGCCCCGACCGCTCCCGGTCGAGGCCCCACGTCGTGCCGTGCGCGCGCGCAGAGCGCCGCGCGCCTAGCTCAGTTGTCGAGCCAGGTCGTGCGGAAGCCGAGGTAGCTGGTGTTGGGGAAGTGCTCGAAGCCCTCGACGTTCGGACGCAGCGCCGAGAACTGCGCCGAGTGGAACAAGAAGACGTGGGGCGCGAGCTCGAGGATGCGCTCCTGCGCTTCGAGGTAGATCGCGCGGCGCGCCTCCTGGTCGGCGACCTCGCGGCCCTGCGTGAGCAGCTCGTCGATGGTCGCGTCGCTGAAGCCGCCCAGGTTGCCCGAGTTGCCGGTCAGGAAGACGTTGTAGAGGAAGTCGTCGGGGTCGCTTTGGCCGGACTCGCCCAGGATCGTCGACTCGAAGTCGCCGGCGAGCGCCTTGGGCAGGTAGATGCTCCAGTCCTCGGCGACGATGTTGGCGGTGACGCCGATCGCCGCGAGGTTCGCCTGGATGATCTCGGCCGGGGTGCGGAGGAAGTCGTACGTGCTGGTCACGTAGATGTCGAACTCGAAGCCGTCCGCGAGGCCCGCCTCGGCGAGCAGCGCGCGCGCCTTCTCGAGGTCGCTGCCCAGGTACGGGTTGGCGTCGACCCCGTAGTAGTTGGCGCCCGGCACGGTGGTCCCGGTGGCGACGACGCCGCCGGTGCCGAAGAGCGCCAGGTCGACGATCGCCTGCTCGTCGATCGCGTGCGCGAGCGCCTGGCGCACGCGCACGTCGTCGAACGGCGGATGGTTGACGTTCAGGTAGAGGCTGCGGAAGTTGGCCGACAAGCCGCCCACGACCTCGACGTCGGGGTCGGCGCGCAGGATGTCGACGTCGGCGGACGGCACGTACTCGATCCAGTCGGCGTTGCCGGTCTGGATGGCGGTCGTGCGCGAGGTGGGGTCCGGGTAGAAGGTGAAGGTGATGCCGTCGAGGTAGGGGAGCGCGTTGCCGTCGGCGTCGGCGCCCCAGAAGTCGGCGTTGCGCTCGAGCACCATGCGGGTCTGCGGCAGGTACTCGACGAAGCGGAACGGCCCGGTGCCGTTGACGACGGCCTGCAGGTCGCCGTTCGCCTCGACGGAGGCGCGCGAGACGATGACGTTCAGGCTCGCGGCCAGCTTCGAGAGCAGCGGCGCGAAGGGGGTCGCCAACGTCAGGACGACGGTGTGGTCGTCGCTGGCGACGATCGACTCGACCACCGAGAAGGCGTCGGCGCGCGGGCTGGCCGTGGCCGGGTCCTTGATGCGCTCGATCGAGAACACGACGTCGTCGGCGGTGAGCGGGGTGCCGTCGTGGAAGGTGACGCCCTGGCGGATGTCGAAGGTCCAGGTGAGCCCGTCCTCGGACGTGGTCCACGACGTCGCCAGGCCCGGGACGATGCGCAGGCTCGAGTCGAACAGGACGAGGGTGTCGTAGACGTTCTCGAGCATGTTGCGGGTCGAGGTGGCGTTGGTGATGTGCGGGTCGAGGCCGACGGGGTCGGCCTGCATGCCGACGCGCAGCACGCCGCCGTAGGTCTGGGCGAGGCCCGAGCCGGCGAGGGCGAAGGCGAGGGCGAGGGCGAGCAGGGTCGTGAAGCGCTTCAAGGTGGCCTCCTGGGGGGCGCCGCGGTGCTTGGCACGCCGCGGCGAGGCGGCCAGGCTACCGCGCCTTGACGCGGGGGTCGAGCGCATCGCGGAGGCCGTCGCCCAGCAGGTTGAAGCCCAGCACCACGACCATGATGGCGAGCCCTGGCGCCACCGTCGCCCACGGCGCGAGCGCCAGGAAGCGGCGCCCGTCGGCCACCATCTGCCCCCAACTCGGCGCCGGCGGCTGGGTGCCCAGCCCCAAGAACGACAGCGAAGCCTCGGCGAGGATCGCGTAGGCGAGCCGCAGCGTCACCTCCACGATGATCGGGCCGGCGGCGGCGGGCAGCACCGCGAGCAGCACCGTGCGCCAGCCGCGCGCGCCGAGCGCCCGCGAGGCCTCGACGAACAGCTCCTCGCGGATCGTCATGACCGCAGCTCTGGCCACGCGCGCGAACGGGCCCACGTAGACGATGCCGATCGCCAGGACCAGGTTCTCGAAGCCGCCGCCGAAGAACGCGAGCAGCGCGATCGCCAGCAGGATGGCGGGGAACGAGAGCAGCACGTCGGTGATGCGCATGAGCAGCGCGTCGAGCCAGCCGCGGTAGTAGCCGGCCAGCACGCCCATGGTGCCGCCGACGCCCAGCGCGAACAGGGTCGCGGCCGCGGCCACCGCCAGCGAGATGCGGCCGCCGTACAGGATGCGCGCGAAGGTGTCGCGGCCGTACTGGTCGGTGCCCAGCCAATGCTCGGCGGTGGGACCCTGCAGCCGGTCGGCGGGCACGAGCGCGATGGGGTCGTGGCCGGCGAGCCACGGGGCGAAGACGGCCCCGAGCACCGCGAGCAGCACGATCGCCAAGCCCAGGCCGCCCGAGCTCCGGAACAGCAGCACCCGCCAGCCGGCGCCCAGGCGCGGGCGGCCGCGAGCCGCCGGCACGCCGCTCTCGGGCATCGGTGCGGCGCCCTCAGCCATAGCGCACCCGCGGGTCGACCAGCGCGTAGACCAGGTCGACGATCAGGTTGACGACGATGAACGCGGCCGCGATCAACAGCACCGCGCCCTGGACCACCGGGTAGTCGCGCAGGTTGATCCCCTCGAGCGCGAAGCGCCCCACCCCAGGCAGGCTGAAGACCTGCTCGATGATGACCGCGCCGCCGAGCAGCGCGCCGAACTGCAACCCCACCACGGTCACCACCGGGATGAGCGCGTTGCGCAAGGCGTGGCGCAGCACCACCGTGGCCGGCGCAGCCCCCTTGGCTTTGGCGGTGCGCACGTAGTCGCGCCCCAGCACCTCGAGCAGCGCGCTGCGCACGATGCGGGTGGTGGCGGCCGCCAGGATGAGCCCCAGCGACAGCGCCGGAAGCAGCATGTGGCGCAGGTTCTGCCAGGGGTCCTCGGTGAACGGGACGTAGCCGGCCGGAGGCAGCCAGCCCAGGCGCAGCGAGAACAGCAAGATGAGCAGGATGCCCAGGAAGAAGCCGGGGACCGACAGCCCGAGCAACGCGAACACCGACGCGGCGTAGTCGGGCCAGCGCCCGCGGTTGAGCGCCGCTGCGATGCCCAAGGGCAGCGCCAGCGCCAGCGCGATCACCAGGCTCAGCAGCGTCAGTTCGAGGGTGACCGGGAAGCGCAGCGCCAGGTCGCCGGTGATCGAACGGCCGGTGCGCAGCGAACTGCCGAGGTCGCCCTGCAGCGCAGCGCCGAGCCACTGCCCGAACTGCACGTGGACGGGGAGGTCGAGGCCGAACATGCGCCGCAACTCGGCGAGGCGCTCGGGCGTGACCTCGGCCTGCCCCACCAGGTTGGTGACCACGTCGCCGGGGATCGCGCGCATGAGCAGGAACGCCACCAACGCGACCCCGAACAGCGCGGGGAGGGTGAGGAGGAGGCGGCGGCCGAGGTACGTGAGCATGGCGAGGCGGGCATCATCGCACGGGTCGGGCCGGGTGGGCGGCGGCGAGGAGAGCGTCCCAGGAGGTCGGCGGATCGCCCGCCGCGAGGCGCCGGCGGAAGACGGCGTACGGGTCGTTGCGGGCGCCACGTGACCCGAGGGTGCGGTCGTCGTTCACCCAGGCGTACACGCCGCCGTCGATGGACGCCAGATGGTACCCGGGGTTGCAATTCGTTCCGTCGACCGGTAAGTTCATCGGACCAATCCAGCGTTCCGTGCCCACGTTCGTTTCGTCAGCTCTGGCTGAGAGGCGGTCCGGTGAAGTCGCATGCGTTGCAGGACATCGAGAAGCCGCGCCTCTCGCGGGAGGTCGCCCGGCGGCTGGGGCAGACCATCCGCGAGGGTCGCTTCCTACCCGAGCAGCGGCTGCCGTCGGAGCGGCGCTTGAGCGTCGAGCTGGGCGTGAGCCGTCCGGTGGTCCGCGAGGCGTTGGGCACGCTCGCCGCGCAAGGCTTCGTCGAGATCCGTCCGGGGAGCGGTGCGTTCGTGGTCGACGTCGCGGTCCAGCTGGCGCACGTCGAGCCGGCCACCTGGTTCCGCGAGAACGGGAAGCTCGTCGAGGACTTCTACCAGGCGCGGCTCGCCGTGGAGCCCGCTATCGCTGCGTTGGCGAGCCGGCGGGCGAACCCCGAGCGTACGGCCGGCCTGCGCGCCATCCTGCGGGCGACCGAGATCGTCATCGCACGGGGCGAGGTCGCTGCGTGCATCGGTCTGGACATCGATTTCCACCGGGCGATCGCGGTGCTCGCCGACAACGCCTTCGTCGAACGCATGCTCGAAGCGATCATCGACGACGAGAGCGACCTGCGACGCGTGCTGCACCGCGTGCCGGGTCGTCCCGTCGTCGCCCATCGGGGCCACCTGCGCATCCTGGACGCCATCGAGAGCGGCGATCCAGAACGGGCGCGCGACGCCATGGCGCAGGCCCTCGAGTCCGCCGCCGAGGACATCGGACGCCTCGTGAGAGGGGGTGGTGGACCCGACCCAGCGTGAGCACGTCCACGAACCGGTTGCGCGTCGTTCGGAGCACGACCTCGACGCCGCGCTCACGTCGCTAGAAGGGAAGACCTCATGACGCCACTTCGTAGAACGATCGCCGTCGCCCTCGTCGCCCTGGTGGGCGTCGCCTTCGCTCAGTTCCCGGAGCGCGACCTCACGTACGTCATCTCGTTCAACGCGGGCGGCGAGTCGGACATCACCGCCCGTCTGCAGCAGCCGCACCTCGAGGACATCCTCGGTGTGAACGTCTCCATCGTGAACCGGCCCGGTGGCGGCGGTGCGGTGGCTTGGAGCGAGAACCAGCGCTCCACGAATCCGGACGGCTACACGATCGTCGGCGTGAACTTGCCGCACATCGTCACCCAGCCGATGGAGCGCACCGATACCGGCTTCGAGGCCGACAACTTCGAGCTCGTCATGTGGTTCCAGTTCACGCCCAACGCGCTCCTGGTCCGCAACGACAGCCCGTTCCAGACGTTGGACGAGCTCATCGCCTACGCCAAGGAGAACCCGGGCTCGGTGACGCTCGGTGGCAGCGGTAGCAACACCGCGAACCACATCGCCGTGCTGCAGCTCGAACAGCTCGCCGACATCGACCTCACCTACGTGCCCTTCACCGGCACCGGACCCACCGTGCCGGCGCTTCTGGGCGGCCACGTCACGGGCTTGATGAGCTACTCGCCCATGGCGGTTCTGCAGCAGGACCAGGTCCGCACGTTGGCGATCGCCTCGGCGGACCGCGTGTCGTTCCTTCCGGACGCCCCCACGTTCGTCGAGCAAGGCATCGACATCGTCAGCGGCGCGCATCGCGGCGTCGCCGCACCTCCGGGAACGCCCGACGACGTCGTCGCGGCGCTCGCGGACGCGTTCGAGGAGGCCTCGCAGCGCATCGCCGCCGAGCAAGAGGAGATGGGCTTCGTGATGCTGAACGTCCGCGGCGACGAGGCTGATGCCCTCATCGACGAGGTCAGCGAGGAGTACGCGGCGATCCTCGAGACGCTGCAGTAGCGGTCTCGATCCCTTGAACCCGTAGGAGCGAGGGAGGGCCACCCGGACGACCTGCACGACGGGTGCGCCTTCCCCTGCTCCAGAATGGACATGCAGCGATGAGGATCGTGCCTTGGACGTCCTGACGGCCGCGCTCGGCCAACTCTTCGTTCCCTATCATCTCGCCATCATCGTCGGGGGCACCATCGCCGGCCTGTTCGTCGGAGCCATGCCCGGTCTCTCGGCCACGATGGCGCTCGCCGTTCTCTTGCCGTTCACGTTCGCGATGCCCGCGCTGGCCGGTCTGATCGGCCTCGGCTCGGTGTACATGGGCGCCATCTACGGTGGCGCTTTCTCCGCCATCCTGATCAACGCCCCCGGGACGCCCTCGTCGATCGCGACGACCTTCGACGGCTATCCGATGGCCAAGGCTGGCCGGGCCGAAGAGGCCTTGACCGCGGCCACGATCGCCTCCGTCCTCGGTGGTCTGTTCGGCGTGTTCGCCCTGCTCGTGCTGGCGCCACCGTTGGCGGCGTTCTCGCTGCGCTTCGGCCCCCCCGAGTACTTCTGGGTCGCCGTGCTGGGCTTGACCCTCATCGGCAGCCTCTCGGCGGGAAGCCTGCTCAAAGGGCTGCTGGGCGGAGCGCTGGGCGTATTGCTCAGCATCATCGGCGTGTCGCCGATCGGCGGCGAGTCCCGCTTCACCTACGGGTTCCCGGTCCTCCAAGGCGGCGTCGAGCTGATCGTGGCGCTGATCGGCCTGTTCGTGATCCCCGAGCTGCTCGTGATGGCGGGCACCGGCATCGCGGCCTTGACGCGCTCCACGTCGGTCGGTTCGAACCGCAAGGGCGTCATGTGGCCGACCATCAAGCGCGTCCTGTCGATGCCCGGCAACCTGCTGCGCTCGATGGTCATCGGCGAGGTCGTCTCGGTGATCCCGGGCGCGGGCGGCAACATCGCCGGCCTGCTCGCCTACAACGAGGCGAAGCGCGCCTCGAAACACCCCGAGGAGTACGGCAAGGGGTCGATCGAGGGCCTCGTCGCGTCCGAATCGAGCAACAACGTCACCGTGGCCGGCAGCATGGTCCCCTTGCTCACGCTCGGCATCCCCGGCGCGCCGCCCGACGCGCTCATCCTGGGCGCGATGCTCATGCACGGACTGCGTCCGGGGGCCGAGCTGTTCACCGTCAGCGGCGTGCTCACCTACGGCTTCATCCTGTCGATGGGGCTCGCGGCCCTCGTGATGCTGCCGATCGGCCTGCTCGGCGGTCGCCTGATCTACCAGACCGTCGTGCGCGTGCCGCCGTACTTCCTGGTGCCCACCATCGCCACGATGGCGATCCTCGGCTCCTACGCCCTGCGCAACAGCATGACCGACGTGATGATCATGCTCGTGCTGGGCATCGCCGGCTACATCCTCAAGGAGCTCGGCTTCCATCCCGCGCCGATCGCGCTGGGGCTGATCCTGGGGCCCATCGCCGAGACGGGCTTCGTGCAGGCGACGCTGATGGGCTCGAGCCTCACCTACCCGTTCCTCAAGCTCTTCGAGAGCCCGCTGTCGCGGATCCTGATCGCGCTGTCGCTGCTCGCGATCGTATGGCCGTACGTCACCGCCTGGCGGCACCGACGGCAGCGTGCGCGCGGAGGTACCCCATGACGACCGAGCCGCGGGCCCGCTTGAACACGGACGCGCTGGGGGGCCTCTTCGGCCTCGGCCTCACCCTCTTGTTCTGGTTCGGTCGCGGTTCGTGGTCGCCGCTGAGCGCGATGTTCCCCAACGCCGTGCTCGTCACGATGGGGGCCCTGTCGGTCGGGTTGCTGATCCAGTCGCTCGTCCGTCGGGAGCTCCACCCCGTGTTCGCCGAGGGGAACCGCACCCGGATCGTCGCCACGGCGGTCGCGCTGCTCGTATGGATCTGGTCGATGCGGTACCTGGGCTTCTACCTGTCGGGGCTGGTCTTCTTCACCGGCCTCACGCTCTACATCGCCTCGGCCAGCCAGCGCATCACCGCACGCCGGGTCGCGATCTGGACGGCGATCGTCGTCGTCGAGCTGACCGTCCTCTACTGGATCTTCTCGAACCTGCTGGCGGTACGGTTGCCGGCAGGGGTCTTCGCGCCCTAGCGCCCGGACCTAACAGGAGGCACGACATGCCCTTCGAGATCGCCGTCATCCCGGGCGATGGCATCGGACCCGACGTCATCGACTCGGGGCTCCAGGTGCTCGACGCCATCGGTTCGAAGTTCGACCTCGAGTTCCGCTGGAACACCCTCCCTTGGGGTTGCGAGTACTACACCAAGACCGGCCGCATGATGCCCGAGGACGGCATCGAGGTGCTCCGCCCGCACGACGCCATCTTCCTGGGCGCGGTCGGCTACCCGGGGGTGCCCGATCACGTGTCGTTGTGGGGCTTGCTGATCCCCATCCGGCGCCACTTCGAGCAGTACGTCAACCTGCGTCCGGCGCGGCTGCTCGAGGGCGTGACCTCGCCACTCGCCGGTCGCGGCATGGCCGACATCGACTTCTACATCGTGCGCGAGAACGTCGAGGGCGAGTACTCCGAGATCGGTGGGCGGTTGTACGGGGGCACCGACATGGAGATGGCGGTGCAGCAGACGGTGTTCACCCGCCACGGCGTCGACCGCGTGCTGCGCTTCGCCTTCGAGCTGGCGCGCAGCCGGCCCAAGAAGCACCTGACGTCGGCCACCAAGTCCAACGGCATCATCCACACCATGCCCTATTGGGACGAGCGCTTCGCCGAGATGGCCGAGGCCTACCCCGACGTTCGGACGGACAAGTTCCACATCGACATCCTGACCGCCCACTTCGTGCAGCACCCGGACTGGTTCGACGTGGTGGTGGGCAGCAACCTGTTCGGCGACATCCTCTCCGACCTCGGTCCGGCCGTCGCGGGCGGCATCGGCATCGCCCCGTCCGCCAACATCAACCCCGAGCGCACCTACCCCTCGATGTTCGAGCCGGTGCACGGCTCCGCGCCCGACATCGCCGGCAAGGGCATCGCCAACCCGATCGCCACGCTCTGGTCGGCCAGCATGATGCTCGACCACCTGCAGCAGCCGGCCGCCGCTCGGGCGCTCATGGAGGCGATCGAGCGGGTGACCGCCAGCGGCGAGGTGCTCACGCCCGACCTCGGCGGCAAGGCGAGCACGTCGGACGTGACGGCTGCCGTCATCGCGCAGCTCACGCGGTAGGCGTCGTGCGCATCGTCGACATCCAGGAACGCACGGCTTCGATCGCCTCCGACATCCGCAACGCCTTCGTCGACTTCAGCAAGATGACCTTGTCCGTGGTGGCCGTGACCACCGACGTCGAGCGCGACGGCGAGCCGGTGGTCGGCTACGGCTTCAACTCGAACGGGCGCTACGCGCAAGGCTGCTTGCTGCGCGAGCGCATCGTGCCGCGCCTGCTCGAGGCCGAACCGCGCGACTTGCTGAACGACGCGGGCGACAACCTCGACCCGTTCCGCATCTGGGACCACATGATGCGCAACGAGAAGCCGGGTGGTCACGGCGAGCGGTCGGTCGCGGTGGGCGTCGTGGACATGGCCGTGTGGGACGCGGTGGCCAAGATCGAGGGCAAGCCGCTCCACCGACTGTTGGCCGAGCGCTACCGGGGCGGCGAGGCCGACGAGCGCGTGTTCGTGTACGCCGCCGGCGGCTACTACTACCCGGGCAAGGACCTGGTGCAGCTCCAGGACGAGATGCGCTCCTACCTCGACCTGGGGTACGGCGTGGTCAAGATGAAGATCGGGGGCGCCAGCCTGGCCGACGACGTGGCGCGCATCGAAGCGGTGTTGGAGGTGGTGGGCGCCGGCGACCGCCTGGCGGTCGACGCCAACGGCCGCTTCGACCTGGGCACCGCGCTCGACTACGCGCGCGCGCTCGAGCCCTACGGCCTGCGCTGGTACGAGGAAGCCGGCGACCCCCTCGACTACGCGCTGCAAGCCGAACTCGGCCGCCAGTACTCCGGCGCGATGGCCACCGGCGAGAACCTGTTCTCGATGCAGGACGCACGCAACCTGCTCCGGTACGCCGACCTGCGGCCCGATCGCGACGTCCTGCAGATGGACCCGGTCCTCTCGTACGGCCTGGTGGAGTACCTCCGGACGCTCGAGGTCCTGCGCGCGCACGGCTGGTCGCCGCGGCGCTGCATCCCGCACGGCGGCCACCAGTTCGCGCTCTCGATCGCCGCCGGCCTGGGTCTGGGCGGCAACGAGTCGTACCCGCACGTGTTCAAGCCCTTCGGCGGGTTCGCCGACTCGACGCCGGTGCGCGATGGGTTCGTCGGCCTGCCCGACGTCCCAGGGATCGGGTTCGAGGACAAGCGCGAGCTCTTCGAGACCTTCCTCGCTGCGTTCCAGGAGGGCACCGGGCGCTGACGTGGGTCGGTCCGGGCTCGGGTGACCGGCCTCGGCGCAGAGCTGGGTGGTTTGATGAACCCCGAGGCCTGCACCCGCTTGGTGGGTCACGGCCCGGGAGCCCAACGTGATCGAGCACAACGGCGCGATGCTGCAGTACTTCCACTGGTACACGCCCGGCGACGGTTCGTTGTGGAACCGCTTGGCGCGCGAGGCGCCGGCGCTCGCCGCCGCCGGCTTCACGTCGGTCTGGTTGCCGCCGGCCTACAAGGGGGCGGCCGGCGGGTACGACACCGGGTACGGGGTGTACGACCTGTTCGACCTGGGCGAGTTCGACCAGAAGGGCTCGACGCGGACCAAGTACGGGACGCGCGACGAGTACCTGGCCGCGATCCGGGCCGCGCAGGCGGCCGGCATCCAGGTCTACGCCGACGTCGTGTTCAACCACAAGATGGGGGGCGACCACCCGGAGTCGTTCACCGCCACCCCGTTCGATCCCCACGACCGGAACCGGCCCATCGGCGGCCCCCGGACGATCGAGGCCTGGACCCACTTCGCGTTCCCTGGTCGCGGCGAGCGCTACTCGACGCTGCAGTGGCACTGGTGGCACTTCAACGCCGTCGAGATGGACGCGGACGGCGGGCACGCCATCTACCTGTTCGAGGGGAAGCGCTTCCAGGAGGCCGTCGACCTCGAGAAAGGGAACTACGACTACCTGTTGGGCTGCAACCTCGATCTCGACAACGAGGACGTGCGCGAGGAGCTCCACCACTGGGGTCGCTGGTACCTCGACACCACCGGCGTGGACGGGTTCCGGTTCGACGCCGTCAAACACGTCAAGGCCGACTTCTTCTTCGAGTGGCTGCAGGGGCTCGAGCAGCACGCCGGCCGGGACCTGTTCGCGGTCGGTGAGTACTGGTCGCCGGTCGGCGCGGCGCTCGACCACTTCATCGACACGACCAAGCGCAACCTCATGCTCTTCGACACCGTCCTCCACCACACCTTCGCGGTCGCCAGCCACGGCGGCAACGGCTTCGACCTGCGGACCGTGTTCGACGGCAGCCTGGTGCAGCGCGACCCGGACTCGGCGGTGACCCTGGTCAGCAACCACGACACCCAGCCGCTGCAGGCGCTCGAATCGGTGGTCGAGGGCTGGTTCAAGCCGCTGGCGTACGCCCTGATCCTGTTGCGGCGCGGCGGGTACCCCTGCGTGTTCGCCGCCGATTACGAGGGCGCCGAGTACGAGGACGTCGGCCGTGATGGCCAGCAGCATCGCGTCGTGCTCGCGAGCCACCGGTGGCTGATCGACCGGTTCCTGGCCGCGCGCCGCGACCACGCCTACGGCGACCAGTACGACTACTTCGACCACGCCAACTGCGTGGGCTGGACGCGACTGGGCAACGCCGAGCATCCGGGCGGTATGGCCGTGGTGATCAGCAACGGCTCGGACGGCGTCAAGCACATGGAGGTCGGGGTGCCGAACCGGGCGTACGTCGACGCGACCGAGCACGTGGCGGAGCCCGTGGTCACGAACGACGTGGGTTGGGGGGCGTTCCGGTGCCGGGCGGGCTCCGTGTCGGTGTGGGTGCCGGCGGAGGCCCGAGCGTGAGCGACCGCGCCCCCGGCGAAGGAGCACCGACATGACCGAGTCCCGTCCACCCCTACGACGTGGCACCGCGCGCGTAGAGCAGATCCCCGTCACCTGGGTCGCGCCGGAGCGAACCGAGCCGGCCGCCAAGCTCGTCATCTGGCTCGCCCCGGGCCTGATGGAGATGCAGTCCGTCGAACCCATGCTGGTGCGCCTGGCGCGCGCTGGGTACGTCGCGGCGAGCTTCGACTCCTGGGAGCGTGGCTCCCGTGGCCACGAATCGCTCGAGACGTTGATGCCGCGCGTGGCGGCGAACTTCCCGCTCGTCGCATGGCCGGTCTTGGGGCACGGCGCGCTCGAAGTCCTGCGCGTCGCCGACTGGGCCACCCGTACCTTCGACGTGGCGGCGCCGTTCGCCGTGGGCGGGGACTCGCTCGGAGGCGACATCGCCGTCGCCGCCGCCGGGCTGGATCCGCGGATCGGGTGCGTCGCGACGACGGTGGCCACGCCGGATTGGCGACGCACCGGCGGGCCTCTGGCGCCCGGAGCGCCCGATGCCTACGCGCGGTACTTCTACGACCTCGTCGACCCGCTCACCAACGTCGCGTCGTACGCGCACCGACCGGCGATGGCGTTCGAGTGCGGCGCGATCGACGAGCGCGTGCCGCCCGCCGGCGCGCAGCGCTTCGTGGCGGCGCTCGCCGGCCTCTACGCCGACGACGCGGCGTCCAAGCTGCGGGTGACGCTCCATCCCGACGTCGGCCACGAGACCACACCGGCCATGAGGGACCGCTGCCTCGACTGGTTGCGCGAGCACCACTAGGCCGGGCCAGGCGGCTAGCCGGACCCGGCTCGGAGGAACCCCGCGATCGCCGCATGCACCCGCTCGGGCTCCTCGTGGTGCACCCAGTGCGTCGCGTCCTCGAAGTAGGTCAGGCGACCGTCGTCGCACAGGTCGATGCTGCGCTGGGCGAGCCCCCGCTCCAAGGCGACGTCGTGGACGCCCCACAGGAGCAGCGTGGGCACCGTGATGCGGGCGTCCGCCATGTCGGGCGGGTGGCGCAGCATCGCGCGGTACCAGTCGAGCATGGACCGCAGCGCACCGGGTCGCGCCCAGGCGCGTCGGTACGCGGCCAGGTCCTCCTCGGTGAAGGTTCCGGGCCGGCTCGAGCTCGTCAAGGCTCGTGCCAGCACGCGGAAGTCGTTCTGCCGCGCGAGCGCTTCAGGCAGCGCCGGGATCTGGAAGGCGAGGATGTACCAGCTCTTGCGCAGCTGGGCGAGGCTGCGCCCCACGTACCCGCGCATCGCGGCCGGATGCGGCACGTTGATCGCGACCAGCTTGGCCACGCGCTCGGGATGCCGCGCGGCCACCCACCAGGCGACCGCCGCCCCCCAGTCGTGGCCGACCAGCACCGCGCGTTCGCGCCCAGCAGCGTCGATCAGCCCGACGACGTCGGCCGCCAGCACGTCGAGCGCATAGTCCGCGATCTGGTCCGGCTTCTCGCTGCCGCCGTACCCCCGCTGATCGGGCGCCCACACCCGGTACCCGGCGCCCGCGAGGAGCGCGCCGTGCACGGCCCAGGCGCCCGCGTGCTCGGGGAAGCCGTGCAGCAAGATCACCAGGGGGCCGTCCTCCGGTCCTTCCTGGAGGACGCGCAGGCGGGCCCCGTTGGTGGCGACGTCGCGCGCTTCGGGCATGGGTCGCTACCCCTCGAGGACGGCGTCGAGCGCCGCGGCCTTCGCGGCGTCCCAGACGCCGTCCGTGCGCCAGTGGGTCGCGCCGGAACGGTCCACCAGGCGGACGTGGATCCGGTCCTCGCCGGGCACCCCGAGCGCGGCCCGGAAGGCGGCCTTGTCGAGGTAGAGCGTGATGGTTCGTCGTCGGACCGCGGGATCGGGGATCGCGGCCCGCATGCCACCGTCGATGAACGGGCGGGCGAGCCGGTACGCCGCGGCCAGGACCGGCAGTTCGTACGCGCGCACGTCGGGGCGCCGGGCCTCCAGCGCGTCGGTGTAGGGCAGCCAGGTGTCGACGTCGGCCTGCTGGACCTGCCGGAACGCGATGAGCAGCAGGTTGAGACGGCCAGCCAGCTCCTCGGGCAACTGCACGGACGTGCCGGCGAGGTTCATGCCGACGACGGTGGGGAAGCGCTCGCCGCCCGTCATGGACGGGGCTCGACCGACAGCGCGAACACGGACCGCTGCCGGTAGACCTCGCCGGGGCGCAGCACCACCGACGGGAAGTGCGGATGGCGCAGGGCGTCGGGGAAGCGCTGCGGCTCGAGCGCGAGGCCATCGCCCTGGCGGTAGCGGCGCCCCGACGCGCCGACGAGGGAGCCGTCGAGGTAGCCGCCCGCGTACACCTGCAAGCCCGGCTCGGTGGTGCGCACGCGCAGCGTGCGGCCGCTGCCGGGGTCGTGGACCACGGCCGCCTCGACCAGGGCGGCGTGCGCGGCGTTGCCGCGAGCGAGCGCGAAGCAGTGATCGATCCCCTTCGCGCCGTCCACCTGGGGGTCGTCGGCGCGAAGCACGTCGCCGAGGCGCGTGGCGCCGCGCAGATCGAAGGGGGTGCCGGCCACGGGCCGCAGCTCGCCGGTGGGCAGGTGCTCGTGGTCGACCGGCAGGTAGGCCTCGGCCTGCACGGTGAGGCGGTGGTCGTCGACGGTGCCCGACCCCTCGCCCGCGAGGTTCCAGTAGCCGTGGTGCGCCAGGTTCACGGGCGTCGGCGCGTCGGTGCGCGCCTCGAACGTCACGTCGAGTTCATGGCGTGCGGTCCAGGCGATCGCCACGGCGGCCTCGAGGCGGCCGGGGTAGCCCTGGTCGCCATCTTCGGAGACCAGCCGCAGCGTGACGGATGCCCGTTCGTCGTCGGCGATCGTGGCGCCCTCGTCGAGCGTCCACATGCGCGCGTGGAAGCCGCCCGGTCCGCCGTGGAGTTGGTTGCGGCCCTCGTTCGCCGCGAGCGCGTATCGGCGACCGTCGATGGTGATGGCCGCGCCGCCGATCCGATTGGCGCAGCGCCCCACGATGGCCCCGAAGTAGGGCGCGTTCGCGAGGTACCCCGCCAGGTCGCGGTGGGCGAGCACGAGGTTGGCGAGCACGCCGCGCGCATCGGGCGCGCGCACCTCGGTGACCGTTGCGCCCAGGTCCAACAGCGCGACACCGCTGCCGTCCGGCGCGAGCAGTTGGGTGCGCGAAACCGGCCGACCGTCGGCCCTCGAACCGCACGGGTCCGTTCGAACCTGCATCGTGGCCATGCCTCGAGGCTACCGCGCGGGCGCGTCCGGAGGCCCGCGATGGCGCCCGCAGCGACGCCCATGGCCAACGCGACCACCGCGACCGCCTTCCGACGCCGCGAGATCGAGTGGAAACCTTTCCAGCACCGGGATCCCACCGATTCTCTTGACACGCGCGAACCGAACCCCTAGGATGCATGTAAGCGGTTACACAGGGAGTCGAATTAATGGCGACGATTCGGGACGTCTCGCTCTTGGCCAAGGTTTCTACGGCCACGGTTTCTCGGGTGCTCAACGGCAGCGTGCCGGTCAGCCCCGAGCGGCGCGAGGCCGTCATGGCCGCCGTGGCCCAACTCGACTTCCGGCCCAACGCCTTCGCTCGCAGCCTCGCCACGAACCGCGCGCACGGCATCGGCGTGGTCGTCAGCGAGGTCTCCAGCGGCGTGTACGGCGGCATCCTGCAGGGCATCGAGAGCGTGATCGAGGGCCACGCCATGCACATGCTGGTGTCCAGCGGCCACCACCAGGCGGCCATCGAGCGCCGGGCGTACGACTTCCTGCGGCAACGCCGCTGCGACGCCTTGATCCTGCAGCTCGACGGCGCCAGCGACGACGAGGTCGCCGCCTTCGCCGACACCGACGTGCCCGTGGTCGTCGTCGGCCGCAGCGTGCCCGCGCTGCCCGACCGTTGCATCTACCTCGACAACGTCGCCGGTGGCTATCTGGCCACCCGGCACCTGATCGAACGCGGCCACCGCGCGATCGCCCACGTCGCGGGCCTGGCCGGCGTCGCGGACGCCCGCGATCGGCACACCGGCTACCGGCAGGCCCTCGAGGAGGCCGGCATCGACTACGACGAGGCGCTGGTCGCCGACGGCGACTTCATGGAGGACGCAGGCCAGCGCGCCACGCAGAGCCTCCTCGATCGCGAGCGCGCCTTCACGGCCGTGTTCGCCGCCAACGACCAGAGTGCCGCCGGCGCCATGCGCGCCCTACGTGAGGCGGGTTTGATCGTGCCCGACGACGTGTCCGTCGTCGGGTACGACGACACCCTGCTCGCCCATTACCTGGTCCCGTCGCTCACGACGGTGCGCCAACCGCTCCAGGAGATGGGACAGGCGGCGGCCTGGCTCGCTCTCGCTCGACTCGGCCTGGACGCCAGGAAGGAGGTGAACCTTCGGTTCGAACCCGTGTTGGTGGAACGTGAGTCCGTCGCCGCCCTTTGATCGGGGCACCTCAGCGTGTGAGAGGAATTCCATGAAGAAGCTCCTAGCCTTGGCTCTGGCGAGCCTGCTGACGGCGTCCGTCGCCGTCGCCCAGACCACCCTGACCGTGGGCCTGTTCGAGCCCCTGAACGAGCACCTCGAGCGGGTCCTGGATCAGTTCGTCGCCGAGAACCCCGGCGTGACGCTCGAGATCACCACCCTCGGCTACGGCGACCACCACGACGCGCTGGTCACCTACCTCGCCACCGGCTCCGGCGCCGCCGACGTCGTGGCGGTCGAGATCGGCTACATCGCCCGCTTCGTCGCCGAGGGCGGCCTGCGCGACCTGAGCGCGGAGCCCTTCAACGCCGATCAGTACGAGGACCAGTTCGTCGAGTACGCCTGGTC
>JAABRX010000089.1 GCA_011390675.1 Trueperaceae bacterium
GGGATCGAGACGCCGGTGCTGTTCATGGCCGGCAGCGACGACGACGTCTCGGGCTACGAGACCGGGACGCGCGCCATCTTCGAGGGCGCCGTCCATGCGGAGCGCTACCTGCTCACCTTCGAGAACGCCCGGCACAATGCTGCCGCGCCCAATCCGGCGCCGCGCGAGGCCTGGGACGCCGGCACCTTCGACCACTACGCCGAAGCGGTGTGGGACACGGTCCGCATGAACAACGTCGCGCAGCACTTCGCGACCGCCTTCTTCGACCTGCACCTGAAGGGCGACGAGGCGATGGCCCCGTACCTCGACTTGGTGGAGGACGCGGCGGCGGGCGTGTGGTCGGTCGACGACGCGGGCACGCCCACGAGCGACCACACCTACTGGCGCGGTTTCCAGGAGCGCACGGCGCTCGGGCTGCGGTTCGAGCGGGGGGTGCCGGCCGGCGAGTGAGCGTCAGGGCCCGTAGGCGCGCAGGAAGACGTCGCTCGCACCGATGTTGGGAGCGCCGAGTTCGCCGAGCGTGTGGCCGACGGTGTAGACGATGCCCCCGCCGTCGATCGCCAAGCCGATGCTCGTGTCCCAACCGCTCTCGCCGAACGTGTCGTCCCACCGAAGCGAGCCGTCCGGGGCGAGCCTGCGCGTGAACGTCTCGGTCCCGGGTGGGGTGCGTTCGCCGTAGACGCTCGCGGTGTTGCCGACGAAGAGGACGTCGCCGCCCGCATCGACGGCGATGGCGCTGCCGTAGGTGGCGTACTCATCGCCGAACAGCACCGCCCAAGCCTCTTCGCCGGTCGGCGTGAGCTTCTGCACGAACGCACGCTGGTCGATGATGCCCGTGCCCGTGTCGTACCCGCCCACGTACCCGGTGACGAACAGGTTGCCGGCGGGGTCGACGGCCACGGCGTGACCGACGTCCTCGAAGGCGCGCAGGTCCTCCCAGAGCTCGGTCGGCCGCCGGGTCGCAGGAACGGGATCGCGCTCGAAGCCGAGCTCGTCCGACTTCTCGCCGGTCCCGTACAGCCCGGACCACACCAAGTTGCCGGCCGGCGTCAACTTCGCGACGTACACCTCGAGCCCGAGCTCCACGTGCCAACCCGGTCCGACCGCGAGGACGTCGCCGGAGGCGTCGATGGCGAGGGCCTCGATGCGCGTTTGGGGGTCGAACGTCCAGTCCTCGACGATGCCGCCGCCTGGGGCCGGGCTGTACCGGCGCACGAACCCGTGGGATCCGGTCACCACGCCGTCGGCGAACTCCACGCCGCGCCCGGCGACGACGATGCCCCCGGCGCCGTCGACCGCGATCGCGAGGCCGAGTTCGTGGAACGCGGTGCCGAACTGCTCGGTCCAGCCCTCGTCGCCGTCGGGCGAGTACTGGCGGACGAACACGTCGCCGTTCCCACGGTGCGTTCCCGCGAGGTCGCCCCAGGTGGTGCCGACCACGAGGATGTTGTCGTCCGCATCCAGGGCGACGGCCCGAGCGTCGTCCCAGCCGCCGGTGCCGAACTGTCGGGTCCACTGCTCCTCACCGTCGGGCGCGTACTTGCGCACGAAGGCGTCGCCGTCGCCCGTGTTCCGCCCGTCGAGGGCCCCCAGGGTCCAGCCGACGACGACGATGAAGCCTTGCGAGTCGATCGCGACCGCTCGGCCCGTGTCGTCCGCGGCCGTGCCGAACTGGATCGTCCAGTCGACGGTTGCCGGGCCGCTGGAGGCGACGGTGACCGTGGCGCTCGCGGACTGGGTCGGGTCGTGGTCGCTGGTGGCGACGACGGTGGTGGTGCCGGCCGCCACGCCGGTCACCGTGCCGTCCGCGGCGACGTTGGCGATCGCGGCTTCGGCGCTGGACCAGGTCACCGCCTGGTTGGCGCTGCCGTGCACGGTGGCGGCGAGGGTCGCGGTCGCACCGACGGCGAGCCGAAGGCTGCTCGGGGCGATCGTGACGCTCGTGCCCGTGGGTTCCGTGGTCGGGCCCTGCGCGCAGGCCGCCAGGCCGATGAGGATCAGGGCGACGAGGGGCGTCCATCGGCGCGGTGCGGTCGGTTGGGTGGTGGTGGTGTCCATACGCCGGACCGTAGGCGTCGATGACCTAAATCTGGGTTAATCGCCTTCGGCCTCGGCCAGCCATCCTGCGGGCGGCGCCGCGAACCTCGCTTCACGCCATCCCCGACGCGCTCCTCGTCTCGTCCATCGGCTCCAACCCCATCTCGGCACGCAGCCGCTCCGCGAACGCGGCGTAGTGGCGCTGCGCCTCGCGCGTCCGACCCCGGGCGACCAGGCGCCGCAGCAGCGAGCGCAGCGCCTCCTCGTCGAGGGGGCTGAGTTCGAGGACGCGGGTCAGGTACCGCTCGGCCACCTCGGGCTCGGCGCCTTCGGCCGCCGACGTCAGGACCGCGACGACCCGTTCGCGCAGCCACGTGCGGTGGTCGTCGATGGCGTCCTGGTCCATGCCGGGCGCGAAGGGGTCGCGGTAGCTCGCCAGCACGCGTTCGGCGTCGCCGGCCTCGAGGGCCGCCAGCACCCGGGCATGGTCCGAGTCCACGCGCCGCAGTCCGTCCTCGAACACGAAGGTGGGCGTCCCCCAGGGTTCGACCACGCGCCGCATCAGGCTGAACTGCACCCCCATGTTGTTGCGCTGTTTGGCTCGGTCGACCTCCGGCCAGATCGCCTCGGCCACCTGCTCGCGGCTCATGCCGAGCAGGAAGAGCGTGACGAGCTGCTTCTGGCGGTCGGTCAGGTCGAGGCTGCGGCCCATGAAGCGCAGGTCGAAGCCGCCGAGCACCCGCAACTCCAGGTCGGGCACCTCGTCCATCCGCAGCGCGATCGCCTCCTTCCAGGACGACGCCAGCACGTCCGCCAAGGGGTAGGCGGCGGCGAGCTCGGGGTGGTCGCGCGGGAGGTCTGCGAGGGAGACGAGCCCGGGCAGCAGCCGCGGCCCGGCGGTGGTGAGCGCCAGGAACTCGTCCAGGTCCGAACCCGAGCGGGTGATCGCGAACCGTGCCGCCGCCAGGTAGAGCCGGTAGCCACGTGGCGTGTACGTGGCAGCGGCGTCGGCGAGGAGCCGGAGCGCCTCGTCCGGTTCGCCGGCGCGGGCGAGGCGCTTCGCGTACGCGGCGACCGCCAGGCCCGAGGCCCGCAACGCGCCGAAGTAGGCCCGCGCGTCGGCGATCGGGGCGTCGTCGGGCAGCGCGTCGATCGCGTGCATGGCGATGACGTCGGCGGCGTCCTCTTTGCCCCAGGCGCGGGCGCGTTCGAAGAGCTGCGGGAAGGCGCTCACGTCGCCGTCGAGCGCCGCCAGGGCCGCCCGCACCTCGAGCCCGGCGATCGGGTTGGCGCGCTCGCCGCGCAGCGCCCGTTCGAGGTACCCGCGTGCGGTGGTGGCCTCGCCCGCCCACGCATGCAGCATCGCGAGGTCGCGGCACTGGCCGGGGGCGTCGCTGGGGTACAGGCGCCACACGGCGTCCAGCGTGCGCGTCTGCGCCGCGACGCGGCCGTCGTAATCGCCAACGGCGTCCCAGCGGTTGAGCGCCCGGTTGATCTGTGTGGCGCTCCGGAACGGGCTGTCCGCCGGCAGGGTCGCCAACGAACGCTCGAGCTTCGCCGCTGCGGCGTCGAAGCGCCCCGCCATCGTGTCGACGAACGAGGCGTCGGACAGGAAGCGTCCGGCCAACTCGGGGTCGACGTCGTCCAGCATGGCCTCGCCGCGCGCGACCATCTCGAGCGCGCGGTCGTCGTCGACGAGGGCCAGAGACCACACCAGCTCCTTGAGGGCGAAGATCGTGTCGTCGGGCGTCATCCCGCCGACGTCGAGCGCGCGCTCGAGCCGTGCGACGGCCGCCGGGAACCGCCCCAGCACCTTGTGCGCCGCCCCCGCCGTCACGTGCCGCAACGCGCTCGGCTCACCATCGAGGAGGGCGTCCCAGCGGAGGAACGTCTCGGGCGCGGTGCGGAACGTCTGGACCCGCGGTTCCTCGAGCAGCGGCCGCAGCGCGTCGTGGTCGCCGAGGCGCTCCAACGCCTCGCCGTAGAGCACCCTGGGCAGCCGCTCGACCGACCGCTTCAGGGCCGCGAGAACCGCCTCGCCGTGGGCGGCCACGATCGCCTCGGCCACGAGGGCGTGCAGGCGGAACCCGGTCTCACCCAACTGCACGTAGCCGCTGCGCGCGAGCGTTCGCGTCGCGGGCACGGCGGCGTCGGCCGGGAGCTGCGGCAGCGTGGCGAGCAGCAGCGCCTCGTCCCACGCCTCGGGCGTCAGGCTCGACCGGATGCCGGCCACCAGCGCTTGGTCGTCCGGCATCCCGCCCGTCAGGGAGGCGAAGTGCAACGGCAGCGGCCAGCCGTTGGCCCGGGTCCACAGCTGGCGCGCGGTGTCCGCGTCGTCGAAGAGCTGCGCGGCCTCCGCGTCGGTGAACCCGAGCTCGTCGGGGCCGAGGCGGACGAGCCGGCCGCTCGTGACCAGGCGCGGCATCTCGGACGCGGGCACGGGACCGCGGCTGGCCAGCAGGAGGAGGCCACGGACGTCTCGGAGCAGCGGCGACAGCTCCTCGGGGTCGTCCAGGCTCTCGAGGTCCTCGAGCACCAGCAGCGTCGGCTGCGACCAGAGCAGGTCGAGCAACGCACTCCACGGCGATCCCGCCGGCAAGCCCAGCTCGGTGGTGAGCAGCGTGCGCGGTCCGCGGCCGCCGGCGGCCAACCAGGTGGCGCGCCAGCCTCCGGCCTCGAGTCGGGCCGCCCATTGGCTCGCGAGCACGCTCTTCCCATAGCCGTAGGGCGCCTCGAGCGACACGACGAAGCCGGGCGCGTCGGGCAGTCGGTCGACGAGGCGGGGTCGGGCCAAGTAGTGGCCATCGGCCTGGGGGCGGAAGCTGGTCGTCACGGGTCCTCGGAGTATAGCGAGCGCGGCGCCGCGCCCCTCCGCGGCGCGGCGCTCCCACGGGCCACCGGTCGTTTAGTGCGCGCTTAAGACGCCGCCGCGTAGGGTTCCCTCGATCGGCTGCTCCGCAGCGGACGGGAGACCAGGCGGTTGACGAACGACGACCACGAACACGCGCACGCGCGGGCGCATGGGCCCGACCAAGAGCTCGCCGCCATGGGGTGCGACGAGCTGGCGGCGCTCGGCGAGGCCCTGGACCGACGCGTTCGAGGTGGCACCGCGACGCTCGAGGACTACGGTTCGCTGGCGCGGACCCAGCGCGAGCTGGCGCGGCGCGCGGACGCCCGCCACCGGTCCCGGTCGCGGGACGGGGGATCGTCTCCCGCACCAGCCCATCGGCCCGGTGCGCCGTGCTTCCGAAGGCGACGCTGACCGGCAGCGACCTCTACCGCTGGACCACCCGCGGAACCCACGGCACACACGCCGGCCGGCGTCGCATTGGGGCTCTGGTACGACTCGGTCGACGACGAGATCTTCGAGGTGGTCGTGACCGGAGGGCGCGCAGCCATGCGCCAACGGTGAGCTTGGTCATCTGGGCGTAGCGACGACCGGATCCGCGCCTATGGTGGAGACCCGACTCCAGGGGATCACCGCGCGCCTACGGGCGCGTCGCGGTGCGCACGAAGGGAGGTGGACGCATCGTCCGCCGACCACGGCCCGACGCTCTCGAACGCGACCGGGGCCAGCAGCACGCCCCATCGTCCACGCGAGCGCCCAGAAGCCCAACGAGTACGAAGGAGCCACCATGAAGATCCCATCGAGCCTGACCGTGCCTCGCAGCATGAGCCGGCGCCACTTCTTGCAGGTCCTCGGCGCCACCGGCGGCGCCGCCGCCGCCATCGGAGCCATGGACGCCTGGGGCATGATGATGGCGTCGGCACAGGAGGCGCCACCGACGCTCTCGGGCAACGCCGACGGCCGCCGCGTGATCATCCTCGGCGCCGGTCTGGCCGGCATGACCGCCGCCTACGAGCTCTCCAAGCTCGGCTACGAGACGCCGATCTTCGAGGCCCGCGACTTCGCCGGCGGACGCTGCCAGACGGCGCGCCAAGGCTTCACGCTGACCGAGGTCACCGGCGTGACGCAGACCTGCCAGTTCGACGAGGGCCAGTACATCAACCACGGCCCCTGGCGGATCCCGTACCACCACCGTTCGACGCTGCACTACACCAAGGAGTTCGACGTCCCCCTCGAGATCATGGTGAACGACAACGACAACGCCTGGGACTACCGGGCCGAGGACGACAGCCCTTGGTCGGGCCGCCGGATCCGGCGTCGCGAGTTGCGGGCCGACATCGGCGGGTACACCAGCGAACTGTTGGCCAAGGCCGCCGATCAGGACGCGCTGGACAGGGAGCTCACGGCGGAGGACAAGGAGCAGCTCCTCGACTACCTCGTCGCCTTCGGAGGGCTCGATCGGGACACGCTGAGCTACCGGGGCACCGGCGGCCGTGGGTACCAAGAGGATCCGGGCGCGGGGCTGCGGCCGGGCGTTCCGTCCGATCCGTACGCGTTCCGCGACCTGCTGCAGCACGGCGCCATCGATGGCTTCCGTGCGGTCGCCGACCACACGCAGAAGAACACGATGTTCGAGCCGGTCGGCGGCATGGACCAGATCGCTCGTGGCTTCGAGCGCGAGGTCGGGCACCTGATTCGGTACGAGCAGGTGGTCCGCGAGATCCGTCAGACCGACGGCGGTGTGCGCGTCGTCCTCGAGAACGCGGCCACCGGCGAGACGACCGAGGTCGAGGGCGACTACTGCATCTGCACCATCCCGCTCTCGGTCCTGAACCAGATCCCCGCCGACTTCTCGAGCGAGTTCCAGACGGCGATCCAGGCGGTGACGTACGCGAGCACCGGCAAGGCGGGGCTCCAGTTCGCGCGCCGCTTCTGGGAAGAGGACGACTTCATCTACGGTGGGCACAGCACGACGAACGTCTTCGGCAACATCACCTACCCGTCCTACGGGTGGCAGGGGTCCAAGGGCGTCATCCTCGGGTACTACAACTTCGGCTCGACCGCGGTCCAGGTCAGCGCGATGTCGCCAGAGGAGCGCGTGGAGTACGCGCTCGAGATGGGGAGCCTGCTGCACCCCGAGGTGTACCGACGCGAGTTCGAGACCGGCTTCACGGTCGCCTGGCACTTGGTGCCGTACAGCCTCGGTGGCTGGGCGAGCTGGTCGTCCGACGCCCGCAGCAGCGCGTACCCGCGGCTCAACGAGCCCGACGGCCGCATCTACCTGGCCGGCGAGCACCTGAGCTACATGACGGGATGGATGTCGGGGGCGATCGAGTCGGCCTGGTTGCAGATCGAGAAGATCCACGATCAAGTTCAGGCGCGGCAGGGTCGCGCCGCCCGACCGGTGGTGTGATCGTGGACGCTGCGATGGTGGTGGACCTGCGCCGCACCCTGTGGGTGGCCTTCGCACTCGGCTGCGCTGCGCTCTTGTCGCCGGCGCTCGCCGCGGACGGACCGGACCTCTACGGCGTGCACTGCGCGGCGTGCCATCAGCCCGATGGGGAAGGCCTCGGGGCGTTCCCCGCGCTCGTCGGGAGCGAACGCGTGCTCGGCGATCCCCACGCCCTGACGGCGTTCGTCCTCGACGGGATGGGGCAGATGCCCGCGTTCCGGAACGTGCTCGAGGACGAGGAGCTCGCCGCCGTCCTGAGCCACGTCCGCACGAGCTTCGGCAACGATGCGGAGCCGATCGAGGTCGACCTCGTCGCCGAGGTGCGCGCCGAGAACGAAGCCGACACCGAGACCGACCCGGTCGAGGTCGACCTGCCGGAAGACTGGTTCGAGTTGGGTGAGCAGCTGTTCCTCTCGAACTGCGCCGCCTGCCATCAGGCCTCGGGCGAGGGTCTGCCCGGGGCGTTCCCGGCGCTCGCTGGCTCCGCGTACGTGCAGGGCAACGCGGACGAAGTCATCCGGTTGGTGCTCCACGGGCGCGCCGGGATGCCGGCGTTCGGCGGAAGCCTCGAGAACCTGCAGATCGCGCTGATCGTCTCGTACGTACGCAACGCATGGGAGAACGAGGCCCACGAAGTCGACGCGGCCATGGTCGAGACCGTGCGCGGGGGTGGCGACCTCGAGCTCGAACCGACGACGCCGACGACGAGGCCGGGTGCCGGCAACTGACCCGCTCACCTCTGCCGGTACGCGAACGCGGCGCGCCCCCCGGAAGCCTTCCGGGGGGCGCGCCGATTTGCCAGAGCCTTCGCGCGACCCTCACGGGCCAGGGCGCTTGGCGTCCTCTCGCGAGGCGATCGTCAGCAGCACGGCGTACCCCAGGACGAGCAGGCTCACCCCCACGCCCACGCCGAAGATGACGGCCGTCGACACCTCACGTCCTCCGCAACGCCAAGCGCAGGAAGATGCCGAGGGCGAGGATCGACGGGACCCAGATGCCCACGAACAAGCCTTCCTCCCGCTGCCCCTGGAACCAGAGGTACACGGAGAACAAGAACGAGAGGAACGCAGCGGTCAGCAGGAGTAGGTCGGCCGTCTTCACAGGGCACCTTCTTTGGACTAGGAACGTGGTGGTGAGTGTACGCGAACGTCGGGACGCGCCATCGTATGCCGGTTCGCAGTCGACGCGCCGCGTGCAGGTCGAGCGCCTCGCATCGATCGAACGCGCCGGTACCTTCGAGGGTACCGGCGCGTTCGGTTCGGAGCGTGGTCGAGTCGGTGGCGGCTAGCGGGCCGTGGCCCCACGGCCGCTGATGAGCCGCATCACGAACAACACGGCGGCGACCACGAGCAGGACGTAGATGAAGCCGCCCAGCGTGGTGCCCGTGACGAGCCCGAGCAACCAGAGGACGAGCAGGACGATCGCGATGGTCATCAGCATGACGTCACTGCTTCCGTAGCGGCGCGAACGGCGCCTCGGACGAATCGCGCGGGTCCGCCGCGTGCGGCTGATACGTCGCCCCGTAGTGCCGGTAGACGTCGCTCATCCACCCGGGCTCCGCGGTGGTCGGCCACGCGTCCTTGTCGAAGCCGGGCGCGTCCTCGAGCCGCTCGCGATCGACGTCGAGGACGATGCGGTGCTCGACGGTGTCGACGGTCAACGCTTCCCAGGGCACGGCGAAGAACTTCTCGCCCATGCCGAGGAAGCCGCCGAACGAGACGACGGCGTAGGCGACTTCGCCGCTATCGACGTGCAGCATGATCTCTTCGAGCTTGCCTAGGTCCTCGCCGTCGAGGTTGACGATCTTGGTGCCGTTCAGGCTGCCGGTCGAGAGCAGCTGCATGGGATGGTCGTTGGTGTTCATTGGGGTGGCCCTCCGCGAGCCGACGTCGTGCACGGGGTGTGGCCCACGAGGGTACTCGTGGACGGTACTTCCGTTCGTTGTTCCATGGGGATCCAACCGCGCCGAAGGCGCATCATCACGCCGCCCTGCGAACCAGGGAGGAACTCGAACGTAGCACTCGTTTCGAACCAACCCGCGCTCATTTGACCGAGTGCCGTTGGTGCGTCGCGGCCCGTTCGGCGGCCGGTGGACTCAGTCGCTCGCGAGCATCGGCGGCGGCGAGGTCCATGGCCGCCACCGTAGCGGGAGGAGGTCGCCCAGGGTCAGCGCGCCTCGTCCGAGCGGTCGAACGCCGAGATCTCGGGCGCCCCGGCGGCTTGCGTGAACGCGGCAGCGGCCTCGTCGGAGAGCGTCGTGTGGTGCAGCCGCCCGCCCTGAGCGTTGAGGATCTCGGCGAGCGTGTCGATCGGCGTGTCCTTGACCAGCAACAGCAGCGCCGACTTCCCCGGCGTCAGGTCCTCGCTCACCTTCTCCACGAAGTCGTTGTCGATCCCGATGTCGATGCGGCGCCCCGCGAGCCAACTCACGCCCGCGCCCACGAGCGCGCCGATCAGCGGTCCACCGAACAGGAAACCGACGAGCACGCCCCATAGGCTGCCGGTGGCTACGGTGCGCGCCTTCATCGCCGTCTCGAGCGTCTGGCGCACCCGCACTTGGCCGTCCTCGCCCTTCACGGCGACGGCGGCGTCCTCGATGGTGACGACCGGCTTCTTGATGTGCTCGCGCTGGAGGGTGGCGACGTGCTGCAGGACCTCCGCAGCGCGGTCGGGGTGCTGGTACGTGAAGACGACGAGTTCGCTCATGGGGACCTCCGTAGGGCCACGATGGTGTGGCGGGCCTCGCCTGCAGGCTACGCCGGGTTCGGACCGAAGCCGAGTACGCGTGGCCATCGCACATCGGAGCGGTGTCGGCGCGCGATCGGTCGAGCCGTCGTCGCTAGCGGCGGCGATCGTCGCCGGGGATCACCAGCGCCGCCAGCACGTCGTCGAGCTCCGGCAGCGGCTCGGCGTCCTTGAGCCCCGTGAGCGCTCGGTACACGTCGCCCGCCGCTTCGTGGAACCCGCTCGGCATCCCGGCGGCCGCGAACGTGGCGGCGATCTCGTCCATCTCGCCCGCGAAGCGCCACGCCTTGCGCGTGACCCGCCGGGCTCGGTCGTGCGCTTCGGCAGCGGTCCCGGCCGCGTCGGCCTCCCACTGCGCCTCGAGGGCGCCGCGCACGCCGAGCCGTTCGGCGGCGCCGAGCACCGCGACCAGCAGTGCGGTGGTCCCTTTGGTGCGGGCGGCGTAGACCATCTTCAGCCCCGAGGCCGTGCCCACGTCGGGGCCAACGACGTTGGTGGCGAGCGGTCCCGCATCGAAGAGGCCGGCGACCTCGGCCGCGCGCGCGCCGGAGAGGTGGAGGCAGGTACCCGGTGTCCAAGCCGGTCCGCCGATCACGCCGCCGTCGACGACCCCGATGCCGCGCGCCGTCAGATCGGCGGCGATGCGCTTCATGCGCGCCGGGGCGATGGCGTTGGCGTCGACGAAGGTGCCGCGGAAGCCAGCGTCGGCGACCGCCGCGGCGACGTCCTCGGCGGCGTGCGGCGGGCAGATCGAGACGACCACGTTGGCGCGCGCGCACAGCTCACCGAGCGTGCCGACGTCGGCGAGGCCGTGTTCGCCGGCGCGGGCACGGGTCGCGGCGCTGCGCTCCGCGCTCGCCCAGAGCACCTCGTGGCCGCCGCGCGCGGCGGTGGCGGCGAGCGAGACGCCCATGGCGCCGGGGTGGAGGAAGCCGATGCGCATGCGGTCCATGGCGCCATCATCGCCGGTGGGTGGCGCGGACGGCGCGCAACTGCCGGACGCGGCATAATCGACGGCAGGACGATCGGAGGTGATCATGGATCAGGTGCTGGATCGGCTGATCGACGTCGTCGCCGAGGCCGACGACCTGGAGGCGCAGGTGCGCCCGCTGCTCGAGCTGCTCCAATCGGTCACCGGCCTCGAGTCGACCTACCTCACGACCGTCGACCTCGATCGCGACGATCAGGCGATCCTGTTCGCCCGCAACGCCGCTCCGGAGCGTTTCGAGATCCCCGAGGGGTCGCACGTCCCATGGGGGGACACCTTGTGCAAGCGGGCGCTGGACGAGGGGCGGCCGTTCTGCGACGACGTCGCGGGCCATTGGGGCGACTCGGACGCGGCGCGCGAGCTCGGGATCGTCACGTACCTGAGCGAGCCGGTGCGCGTCGGCGACGGTGAGCTCTACGGCACGCTGTGCGCGGCGAGCGGCGATCGCGTCGCGGTCCCCGAGCAGGCGCGGCGTCTGTTGCGCATGTTCGCCATGCTGGTCGCGCGGCAGGTCGAGCGCGACGAGTTGCTCACGCGCTTGCGCGCCGAACGCCACGAGTTCGCGACGGCTGCGATGACCGATGCGTTGACCGGGCTTCCGAACCGCCGGGCGCTGACCGAGGCGCTGAACCGTGCGCTGGCGAACGCGGCGCGCGGCGGCACGTCGGTGGTCGTGGCGTTCGCCGACCTCGACGGCTTCAAGCAGGTGAACGACCGCTTCGGCCACGAGGCGGGCGATCGCTTCCTGGTGCAGATCGCGCGCCGTTGGCGCGACGGCCTGCGCGACGGCGATCTGATCACGCGCATCGGCGGCGACGAGTTCGTGGTCTTGGCGTTCGCGACCGGGAACGATCCCGACGGTGATGCCGAGGCGCTGCGCGCGCGCGTGGCGAAGCTCGCGACCGGCGTCTTCGACCTGGGCGACGCCCACCTCGCCTACGACGGACCGAGCGTGGGCGCGGTCGTGTCGACGGGCATCGACGAGGACGCGGCCGCAGTGCTCCGCCGGGCCGACCGCGCGATGTACGCGGCGAAGCTGGTGCGGCGGCCGAAGGCTTAGGAGCGGATCGCGCCCGTCACGGAGCTCCGAGCTCCACCGCGAGCGCCTCCGCCGCAGCGAGCCCCGACAGGAACGCCCCCTCGACCCGATCCGAACCGAACGCGTCGCCGGCCACGAGCAGCCCGGGTGCGGCCGCCAGGTACGGCTCGGACAGGGTCGCGACCGGCCGCGCGTACCGCCAGCGGTGCACGTCGCGCCAGGCGGGCCGGTCGGCCCACGGCGCCAACGCGGTGGCGGCGCGGAGCAGCGCGTCGGCCACTTCGTCGTGCGGCGCGTCGAGGTGGGCGCGCGTGAACGCGGGCGTGGCGTGCACCACGAGCACCATCGGCCCACGGCCGCCAGCGGCGCCACGGCGGCTGCCGTCGTGCGCCACCCACGCGAGGTCGGGGTGGCCCTCGACGCGAACGCCGGGCCACGGCGGCGGGGCCGCGCCCTCGTACCCGGCGAGGACCGCGAAGACGGGCTCGAACTCGATGGCCGCGAGGGTTTCCGCGGCGCCGGGCTCGAGCGTCGCACCGGCGACCAGCGCGAGCGCCTGGGGGGCCGGGGCGGTGAGCAGCGTGGTGCGCGCGTCCACCGTCGAGCCGTCGGCCATCGCGACGCGCCACCCCCCGTCGATCCGGCGTACCCGCGCGACGGGCGCCTCGCGCCGCACGTCGACGCCCGCACCGAGCAGGCGTCCGAGGGCGCTCATCCCAGAGGGCGGCGCGTAGCGCGGGTGCCCGCCGGGACCGGGCTCGGTCCAGCCGGCGTCCGGGTGCCAGACGTGCATGCCCCGCGTCCATACGGCCACGTCGCCGGTCGCCAGCCACCCGTCGACGCGCGCTTGGAAGCGCGGGTCGCGGGCGGTGAAGAACTGAGCGCCGTGGTCGATCCGCTGGTCGCCCCGCCGCCGCGTGGCGGCGCGCCCGCCCAGGCCGCGGCTCTTCTCGAGCACGAGCACGCGCAGCCCGTGATCGCGCACGACGGACGCCGCCGACAGGCCAGCGACGCCGGCGCCGACGATCGCGACGTCGAGGTCGGGCGTCACCGGACCCGAACGAACACCACGTCGCCCACCGGCACCACCCCGGCGATCGCGACGGTGCCGATCAATCGGTCACCGACGAAGCGGCCGTCGAAGGTGAGGCCGCCCGATGCGCTCTCGAGGCCGAGGTGGTCGTCGAGACCCATGCGCCCCGTCAGCTCGACGAGGCCGCTCGTGTTCAGGCGGAAGAGCCCCGCGTCGTACTCGAGCGACGCGTCGGCGGTCACGTTCGTCCAGTTCTGCCGGAACGTGAGGGCGAGGTCGACCGGCAAGCGCAGCACGGGGGCTTCCGCGGTCCCGACCGCCACGTCGAAGCGTGCCGCCCAGGTCTGACCGTCGACGTTGCGCAGGAAGGGCGTCGAGATGGGCACGCAAGCAGCGAGCACGAGCGTGGCGAGTAGGGCGGCAGCGGTGAGGCGAGCGGCAGCGGTGAGGCGAGCGGCAGCGGTGAGGCGAGCGGCAGCGGTGAGGCGGGCGGTCCCGCGGGTGCGGTGGCGGTTCATGTGGGTCCTCCGTCGGGTCCGATCGACAGCGCACGTCGGGGCCGGTGCGCTGCTGCGTCCCCCACCATCATGCCGGTCGCGCGCACCGCCAGGCCGGTCGCACCACACGCTCGCGCGACGGGTCGGACCACATGCGCGCCGCACGGCGCGCGCTACCCTCGAACGTGGAGGACCGATGCGCAAGCTCTTGATCACCGTCGTGGCCGTCGTGCTGGCCGCTGCTGGGTACTACTACGTCGCCGCGCCGCGGGTCGCGCTCGCCGCCATCGAGCGCGCTGCCGCCGCTGATGACGTCACCGCGCTCGCCTACCACCTCGACCTCGAGAGCGTGCGCACGCAGCTTCGCGCCGATTTCGACGGGGCCGTGCCCGCTGCGGCGGCACCTACCGACGACCCCCTCGAGCGCCTGGGCGCCGCGTTCGGCACGGCCGTGGGTGCGGCGTTCGGCGCGCTGGTCGGGACCACGGTCGCCGAACTGGTGGCCTCGCCCGAGGGCATCCTGCAGCTGCTCGGCGGCGTCCCGCTGCGCCCGCTGTTCGGCGGCGCGCCGGGGATGCGCAACACCGTCGCCGCGACCTTCGATCGCGCCACCACCCGCTACGAGGCGCTCGACGCCTTCGTCTTGAGCGTGCCGAGCGCGACCGGCGGCGCCGGCGACGCCGCGACCGAGTTCGTGCTGCGGCCGCGGGGGGTCGTGTGGAAGGTCGCCGAGGTGCGCTTGCCGGGGGCGCCATGAGCCGCGCCTTCGTCAAGGACGACGCTGACGACGATCCGGTGGTCGTGCCGGCGCGCGCGCCGCTGCCCGACGGCGTCGTCAACCGGGTGACGCCCGAGGGCCTGTCCGCGCTGGAACGCGAGCGTGCCGTGCTGGAGGCGGCCCTCGAGCGCGCTCGCCGCGACGCCGACCCGCGCGCGGAGGCGGCGGCCGCGGGGCAGCTCGACGCCGTGCGCGCGCGCCTGACGAGCGCTCGGGTGGTGGACCTGTCCGACGCGCCGGGTACGGCCGACGTGGGGGTGATGGTCGCGCTGCGGCGCGACGACGGCGCCCGTGTGCGCTTCCGCATCGTCGGCGTCGACGAGTCCGACCCCGCCGCCGATCGGGTGGCGTTCACCGCGCCGGTGGCCGCCGCCGCGCTCGGCAAGCGGGTCGGGGAGCGGTTCACCGCGCACATCGGTGAGCGCGACGTCGGCTTCGAGGTCGTGGCCCTCGAGCGCTGAACGGGGCCGTCGGGCGGTCGTCTACACGTAGCGCATCCGCACGGTCATCCCGCCGTCCACCACGAGCTCCTGACCCGTGACGAAGCCAGCGGCGTCGGAGAGCAGGAACGCGACCGCAGCCGCGACGTCTTCGGGCACGCCCACCCGACCGACCGGGTGCTGGTCGCGGTCGGCGTCGGTGTGTTCGACCGGGCGGGCGGATGCGGCCGGACGGCGGTCGCCGACCTCGATCCAGCCCGGGCTCACCGCGTTGACGCGCACGGCGGGACCCAGGCTCACCGCGAGCGCGTGGGTGAGGGCCAGCAGCCCGCCCTTGGAGGCGGCATAGGCCTCGCCATCGGGTTCGGACTGGTGCGCTCGGGTGCTGGCGATCACCACCAGAGCGCCGTGCGCGGCCGCGAGATGTGGAGCCGCAGCGCGTGCGACCAGGTACGCCCCGGTGAGGTTGACGTCGATCACGCGCCTCCAGGCGGCGAGGTCGAGGTCGGCGAGGGGCGCGAAGGCGCCGATCCCGGCGACGTACGCGACCTGGTCGAGGCGGCCGAAGCGCGCGACCACGGCCGCGATCGACGCGCGCACGGATGCCTCGTCGGCGACTTCGCCGACGTGCGTCAGGAGGCGATCGGCGTCGCCGCGGCCGCGCGCGCGCTCGGTGAGGTCGTCGAGGGCGGTGGCATCGACGTCGAGCGCGAGCACCTGCGCACCGGCGGCGAGTCGCTCTTCGACGATCGCGCGGCCGATGCCTTGAGCACCGCCGGCGACGAGGGCGACGGGGGCGTCGGAAGCAATCGCATGCGGCATGGTGCGACCAGCGTACGGGTTTCGTGCCTCGCGGCGCACGCGCCGACTGGTGACGAACGACTCCTGCGCCTCGACACCCAACGGCGTACGTTTGGAGGGCCGTCCGCATCGTTCTCGCGGAGGCCGAGGAGTTCGACATGGCGCAAGAGAAGAACTATCCCGAGATCCACCAACACTTCCTGTCCCTGATGGGGCAGTACCAGAAAGAGAACCCGTCGGTCATGCAGGGCTTCGGCTCGCTGCACCAAGCAGCGGTCGCCGAGGGCGCCCTCGACCCCAAGACCAAGGAGCTCATCGCGCTGGGGATCGCCATCAGCGTCCGCTGCGAAGGCTGCATCTCGTTCCACGTCCACGACGCGGTCAAGGCGGGCGCGTCCCGCCCCGAGATCGTCGAGGCGATCGGCGTCGCGGTCCTGATGGGTGGCGGCCCATCGGTCATGTACGGGCTCGAGGCGTTCGAGGCACTCGGCCAGTTCGAGGACGCCCTGGGCTGAGCGCGCGCCGACCCCAGCGCCCTGCGTTGGCTGCTCAGGAAGGAGCGACCGTGTCCCTCCGCTCGTTCGCCCTCCGCCCCGTCGCCTCCGCGATCGTCGTGTTCGGCGTGGTGCTGCTCATCGTGGCGCTGATCGACCTGATCGGCGCCCCCGAGCGCGCCCACCGAGCCTTCGATGCCTTGGTTCGGTCGCGGGGTGGCTCGATGAGCCATTCGCCCACCTACCCCGATACCTACCGGTCGCTCGCGGCCCAGGCCATCTACCTGCGCGACGCGCTGCTGGGCGGCGCGGGCGTGGTCCTGCTGGGGGTCGGCGCCGCGGCGTTGCTGCGCGACGAGGACGGAGACGCCTCGGCGCGCTGACCGGCGCTGGGCCGTGCGGTGCAAGCCGGTGGGTTCAGTTCCCGACGTTCCGGTCGAGGAAGCTCAGCACCCGCGCGGCGTACGCCGCGTCGTCCTGCGGCTGCAAGAACGTACCTTCGGCGACGATCAGGTGCGCGTCGCCCTCGCGGACCCATGTCTCGACGTGGGGCGGCGCGTGGGCGACGAGCCGTTCGAAGCTGTCGAAGGGGACTTGCGTGTCGCCGCGGGAGTGCATCAGTAGCGCCGGTCGCCCGCCCAGGTTGCGGATCTGCTCCTTGGGCGTGATCGTCCGACGGTCGAACCCGTACGCCACGCTCGTGTACAGGCCGACGAACGGGCGTTGCACCGAGGCGAACGGTTCGGGCAACCCCATCGAGGCGACGAACACGTCGCTCCAGGACGAGAAGGCGGAGAGGCTGACGAGGACGTCGATCTCCGGCGTCAGCCCGGTGGCGTTGATCGCCGTCGCGCCGCCGAGCGAGAGGCCGTAGGCCACGATCGGCACGTCGACGTACGCCGGGTGGCGACCCAAGTGGTCCACGGCCGCCTGCACGTCCATGACCTCTTCGAAGCCGAGGCCGATCCGCTCTCCGGTGCTCTCCCCGTGCGCCCGCAGTTCGACGAGGAGCGAGGCGTACCCGTGCCCCAGCAACCAGGCCGCATGGCCGAAGAAGGCCGTGACCGACGGGTTGTGGGTGCCTGAGAGGAAGATCACGACGGCTTTCGGGGACGGGTGGTGCACCGCATGGGCAGCCAGCGTGAGGCCGTCGCTCGTGGTCAGCGACACGCGTTCGGAGTCGATGCCGTACGCGTCGCCCGACCAGGTCTGGGAGAACGCGACGTGCCGGTTGGCGATGTCGCGCGTGACGACGATCGGGATGGCGGTGAGGACGATCAGCGCAACGACCGCCAGGGCGGCGACGGTGCCGACGAGCCAGCGGACCGGGCGCGCGGATCGTCGGCCGGGTGGAGCGGTCGGTGGGCGCCGGAGATCGGCGGGATCGGACATGCACGGGCCTGCTTCCCGACCGCCAGGTCCGGCGGGCTGCCTCGAGCATCGCCGACCCCGCCCCGACGAAGGTCCCGCGGCCCCTCAGGGCGCGCCGACCACCCCGTGCCGCTCCAGGAAGCCGCGCACGGTGGCCACCCACTTGGCGTTCTCCTCGATCTGCGGCGAGTGCCCGGAGTGCTCGAAGACCACCAGCTCGGCGTGCGGGATGCCGGCGGCGATCTCCTCGCTGGCCGCCACCGGCGTGATCCAATCGAACCGGCCGACCGTGATCAGCACGGGCACCTGGATCTCGTGGAGGCGGTCGGTGAGGTCGTAGTTCGGGAGGTTGCCCGCGAAGGCCTGGTTGTGGGTGTCGGCGCGCACCACCGCGGCGGCGACCCGCTCGGCGGCCTTGGCCGGGTCGGTCTTGGCGTCGTAGAGCGGCGCCACGGTGGCGTAGGCGGAACGCATCGTGGCGTCGTCCGGCACCCGGCCGTCGAACACCATGTCGAGCAGCTCGGGGGTGATGTCGGGGAACTCCGCGGCGCGCGCGAGGGCGTTGGCCTTGGCCATCGCTTCGAACCGGCGCGAGGCCGACGTGTCGCGCAGCACCAGCGCGCGTACGCGATCCGGGTGGGCGAGCGTGTACTCGAGCGCCACGTACCCGCCGTAGGAGCCGCCCTCGACGACGATGCGTTCGTCGCCGAGGTGGGCGCGCAAGGCGTCCCAGTCGGCCACCCACTGGGCGTGGGTGTAGGGCGGCACCGGGTCGGAGGCGCCGGAGCCGCGCGCGTCCCAGGTGACGACGCGGAACGCGTCCGCCATCGGGGCGAAGGCGCGCTTGGGGGTGGCGTGGGTGCCGAGGCCGGGGGCGCCGTGGTGGGCGTAGATCGCCGGCGCGTCGGCCGGTCCCTGGACGTCGACGTGGAGTTCGATGCCGTTCACGGGCACGCGCATGGGGGCTCCTCAGGCGTGGCTCGGGCCGACGATCGGCGCGAGCGCGGGGGTGGTGGCGTCGTGGTGTGCGGCGAGCACGACCACGGTCAGGGCCGCGGCCGAGATGAGGCCGGCGGCGCTGAGGTAGCTCCCCACCGCCAGGTGGAAGGGGTGGCGGTCGAACTGGTCGTAGGCGTGGGCCGGGCGCGCGTCGGGCGCGTCGGGCGCTGCCTCGGCGGCGTCGAGCATGGCGTGGACGCGCTCGAGGAGCTGCGTCAGACCCATCCATCCGAAGTCCTGGTCGGCGCGCGGGGCGTCGTCGAGCCAGGGGGCGTCTCCGGGGGAGAGCACCGGGGCGAGCGTCGCCAGGTCGCTCGCGGCGGCGTGGGCGACCCGCGCGGCGGCGGCGGCGTCCTCGGGCCAGGCGGTGCGCGCGTCGCGGCCGTGGAACGACGCAGCGTGCTCGGGCGTGAGCCAGGCATCCGGGACGTTCGTGGCGAGCGCGTCGAAGCGCGCCGCGGCGCGTTCGAGAGCGGCGGTGGCGCCCGCGGCCAGGTCCGGGGCGGAGCGCTCCGGGTGGTCCGGGCGCGCGCTCCACGTGGCCGGTCCGTGCCTGCGCCCCGGAACGCTCGCGAGCGCCACCACGAGCAGCCCCGCGGCGTCCCCCCAACCGAGCAGCAGCCGGCCGAGCCCGAACTCGGGGTGCGAGCCGAACAGCAGCAAGCGGCCGGCGCCGACGTCGGCCTCGAGCCCGGTGGCGGCGCCGGCGGCGACGCACCGCTCGAACGTCGTCGCGCCGCCGGGTCCGCCGGGTAGGAAGCGCTCCGCGGGGGTGAAGGCCCCGGTCGCCGCCACCGGCCATGCGAAGGGTCGCACGCCGGCGGGGGCTTTCGACAGGTCGAAGAGCGGTCCGTTGTAGTGCACGACGTCGATCTCGTCGGGGAGCCCGGCGGCGAACGGGTGCGCGGGGTCG
>JAABRX010000090.1 GCA_011390675.1 Trueperaceae bacterium
CTGGTGCTCGACGAGGCCACCGCCAACGTCGACACCGAGACCGAGGAGCTCATCCAGGACGCCCTGAAGAAGCTGATGCAGGGGCGCACGAGCATCGTGATCGCCCACCGGCTCTCGACGATCCAGGACGTCGACCGCATCCTGGTCCTGCGCAAGGGGAAGCTGATCGAGCAGGGCAAGCACGCCGAACTGCTCAAGGTCGACGGGGGCTACTACCGCAAGCTGTACGAGCTCCAGTACCAAGAGGTCTGACGGCTACCCGGAGCCACGAGTGCGGGCGCGACGCTTCGGCGTCGCGCCCGCACTCGTCATGGGTCGGGGTCGGGCGCTAGCGCACGGTGACGCGGTAGACGAGCGTGAGCTCCTGCGCAGGCTCGAACTCCTCGAGCAGCGTCCAGCGCACGGCGTCGTAGGTGTCGGGCTCCGCGATGCGGCGCTGCTCGCCCTGGCCGACGAAGACGTTGGTCTCGTAGAAGGTGGTGCCGCGGTCGGCGGAGAACTCGGTGAGGAGCCCCTCGTCGCTCGGGGTCGCCGAGAAGGCCACGAACTGCGTCCCTTCCGGCACCGGCCCGGTCACGACCACGATGCCGGCCGGGAGGGTCTCGTCGCCGACGTTGCGCACGACCAAGCGGTACTCGACCACCTGACCGGGGCGCGCCTCGGTCGCTTGGGTGAAGCGCTCCTCACGGGTGCCGTCGTCGCGGGTGACCTGGCTGACGACGTACACCTGGAGCTCGATGGCGACCGGGTTGACCGGGACCGGGTCGGTGGCGACGGGATCGGTGGCGACCGGGTCGGTCGGGACCGGATCGGTCGGGACCGGGCCGCCGTCTTGGGCGACCGCCGTGGCGAGGAGCGACCACGCGGCGACGAAGAGCGCGAGCGCGGCGGGACGGATTCGATGCATCATGAGCTCCAGCCTAGCGGGCGCGGCTGTGCCGCGGCTGAGACCGGGTTCACGGCCCCTCCACCACGAGGGCGGCGAACGCAGCGGCGTACGGCGCAGCCTCGTGCCAACCGAGCTCGGTCGCCCGTTCGAAGGCGGCCGCCGCCTCGGCCGCGGTCGCGGCGCCGACCTGGGGCGCGGCGCCCGCGCCCAGGGCGACGCCCGCGTCGTGGAGCACGATGCGGCCCCACGCGAACGCCGCCTCGGCGTGGCCCGCCTGCGCCGCCGAGCGGTACCAGCGGCGCGCCTCGAGCGTGTCGGGATCGACGCCCAAGCCCACTTCGTACAACCGGGCCAGCCGCCACATCGCCTCGGCGTGGCCCACGTCGGCCGCCGCTCGGTACCATCCCGCCGCCGTGCGGGCGCTCCACGGAGCGCCCAAGCCGGCCTCGGCGAGGTACCCCAACATGAAGCGCGCGGAGGGATCGCCCGCGGCGGCTTCGGCGCCCCAGACCGCGCGCGCCGCGGCGAACTCGCCGCGGCGGTACGCGTCGTACGGGTCGACACCCGCCGCATCGGCGCGGCTCGCCACCCACCACTGGGCGAGCACGAACAGCACCACCGCCACGCCGAGCGCCGCGAGCATCACGGCGCGACGCCGGATCGGCGGCTCGTCGAACGTGAATCGCGGCTCTTCGAACGCATCGGCGCGCCGCGGCAAGCGCGCCGTGGGTGGCCGCGCCGGGCCCGCCTCGGCACCGCCCAGGCCGCGCCATGCGGTCGGGACCGGGCGCGGCGCCGGGGCCATCGGTGCGTCCTCGAACACGGCGGAGGGCACTTCGGTGCCGTACGCGACGTCGGTCGGGGGCGCTTCGGGGGCCGCGGCAGCCTCCTGCGCGGCGCTCTCCGCCGCGCCTTCCTCCGCCGAGCCATCGCGCGGCCGGCGCGACGCACGCCCGATCGCGAACGTGGGGACCTCCGGGCCCTGCCGTGACGCGTCCGCCTCGCCACGGCGGGTGCTCCACGCGCCGGCCCCGTCGGCGTCCCAACCGCCGACGGGCGGGAAGGCGTCCTGGGCCCGGGAGCCATCGGCCCTGGCCACCTCGCCGCGCGCCTCGTGGCCGTCGCCGTCGTCTTCGTCTTCGTCGGACGCGTCGTACACCGCGTCGTCGGCAGCTTCGTCCGGCGATTCGTCGCCGTCGACGACGTCCATCACGCCCCCCGGTCCGCCGGCCACGATCGGGTCGCCATCGGCGTCGTCGCCCCAACCCTCCTCGCCCGGTTCGGCGGCGTCGAGGTCGACGGTCTCCCCGCGCCACGCGGGCGCCTCGCCCGTCGCGAAGATGTACGCGACCTCCCTCGCCAACCCCCGCTCGGACGGGGCGTCGGGGCCGGGGACCAGGTCGTCGTCCATGGCCGGGTCGGGTTCGGGCTCGGGTTCGAAGGCCGGTGCGGGGTCCGCCTCGTACGCCGCCTCGAGCGCGCGCGCGGACTCTGGGTCCAGCTCCGTCGGAGGCTCGCCGGCGAACTGCAGGGCGGGATCGACGTCGAACTCCGGTGCTTCGTCCGGTTCGGGCTCCGCATCGGACACCGGCTCCGGCTGCGACCCCGGCTCCGGCTGCGACCCCGCCTCGGGCTCGCTGCCGAGATCCCATTCGGGCTCCGGCTCGGGCTCGTGGTCGAGCTCGGGGTCGACCGGGGGCTCAGGATCCGCGGCCCGCTCGGGCTCGGGTTCGGTGCCCGCGGCAGGGTCGGCAGCCGCGTCGGCGGGTGGAACGACCCCAGCGGCGCCGCGCGCCTCCTCGATCTCGTCGGCGTCGGCCGCGCGGATGACCACCCGCACGCCCGCCGCCTCGAAGGTCTGAGCGATGGCGTCCGCCTTCTCGGGACGCAGCGCCCGGGTGATGGGGCCGGTGCGCCCATCGATGAGCTGGCGCACCCGCTCTTGCGGCATCCCGAGCCGCTCGCCGACGCGCGCCGCGACGATGGCCACGTCGGCGTCCGGAACCCGTTCGATCACCTCGACCACGCATGCGTTCGGAATCATGTGCCGCCATGGTACACGGCCTCCCGGCTCCGACGACCGGACGAGGCCCACCGTCCCCGCGCGCGCTCCCGGGTTCGCGCTTCGCGTTCCGCGCCGGTGCCGCGCGCGTCCCGGACGACGGACCCAAGCGACCGCGCACGTCCGCACCCCGACCGGCGCCGACCGGAAGCGCCCACCGGATCCCGGGGGGCTTCGTGCGCGCGGCGTCGGCCAAACTTGCAAATCCAAAGCGCGGCTTTCGATTTGCAAGTTTGCCGGAGCGTCGCGTCGACAGTGCCCCCCCGCCCTTGCCTGCGAGCCGCGCGTCCGCGGCCAGTGGCGCACGGGCCGAACGGGGGTCCGTCGGTTGACACCCATGAGGGCCGCGGGTACGCTGTTGGGCGCTTGGGGCTGTGGCGCAGCTGGGAGCGCGCCTGAATCGCACTCAGGAGGTCAGGGGTTCGAATCCCCTCAGCTCCACCAAGAGCAACTACGTCCTGCACGTAGGCATGTCGCGAAGCGGTCTCGTTCGAACGGGGCCGCTTCTGCGTTGGGGCGCGTCACGCGGCAGCCGGCGAGGAACCGCACGCCCACGCGAGGAGCCCGTGAGCGGTCGATACCCGCGTGGATGGCGCGACGGGACGGTCACCTCCTGCGAGCCCGCGCGGAGGCCTGCGAGGCTGCGCGCCGATGCGTCCGGGTCCTCGCGCTACGCGGGCGCTCCGAGAAGTCCGTGCACGGTACGACCCAGCGCGTCGATGGACAGGTCCTCGAGGGCAGACAGCGGGTTCCCTTCACCGAGCAGCTCGAGCGCCTCCCGGCGGCTGACCGCTTGCGCGCCGGGGTGCCGGACGACCCAGCTCAGCAGGGTGGCGCTCAGGGCGGGGTCTTCGTCGGGAAGCGTCGCCCAGGTGACGAAGAGCTTGAAGAGCTCGGGCTTCTCGTGCTTGTCCCACACGATCGTCAGCGCCCGCCGAAGCTCCGTTCGGGCCCGGTGGGGCTCGCCGCGCGCCACCAGGACCCTGGCCAGTTCCCCGGCCTGGACGGCGACGCCCACTTGGTCGCCGACGGCTTCGCTGTGGCGCAAGGCGGTCTCGGCCCGCTGCTGGGCCTGGTCGAGGTCGCCCCGCAGGAAACTGCACTGCGTCAGGCCCTCCCACATGAACGCGCGTTCGTATGGAAGATCATGACGCTCGGTGAGATCGAGCCCTTCACGGAACAGGGCTTCTGCCTCCTCGGGGCGACGCAGGTCGACCCACACCCGCCCGAGGTCGCTCAACGTGCGGACCAGGCTGACCACGCGACCGAGCCGCCGCTCGTACCCGAGGGCCTCCTGGTAGAGCCGCAAGGCCTCGTCAAGCCGCCCCTGATACCGTCGCGCCAGCGCTGCCCACGAGGTGCAGCGGGCGAACGCGTGGATGTCGTGCAGCGCGTCGGCGTGTGCCAGAGCGCGCTCGGCGTACGCTGCGGCTTCAACGAAATGTCCTTTCCAGCAGTTCGTGGCGACGAGTTCGCACAGGCAGTCAATCGTCAGCGCGTGCGCGTCGGGTACGTCCTCCGCGAGACGCAGTGCCTCCCGGGCGTGCTCGCCGGCGGCCGCGTGCCGGTCCAGCCTGCGCGCGAAGTAGGCCAACTGGTGGTGAAGGCGCGCCCGGAACCGAGCCTCCGTGCGGGCGCCGACGCGGTTCAGCGCGAGTTCGAAGAAGGCGTTCCCCTCCTGCAGTAGGGCCCTGCCGGTGAAGAAGACGTTGAGGGGCTCGAGCGCCGGATCGCAGAGGTCGAAGCGTGCTTGGTCGCAGGCCCAGCGCCACGCGGTGCGGATGTTGTCGAGGTCTTCCTGGAGGGCCATCAGCGCCTCCGTCGGCGCCGCGCTTCTGAGCTCGTCGCCCAAGCGTTCGACGAGCCCGAGGTAGTGGGCCGCATGCCGCTCCAGGTCGACGGCGCCCGAGGTCGACCGCTCGCTAGCGTACTGTCGGACGTCCATGTGCAAGGAGAACCGCCCCGATGCGGCCCTGCGCACCAGCGACCGGTCGATCAACGTCAACAACGTCCTCGCGGCTGCGTGCGCGACGGCGTCGACCGCGTCCAGGTCGAACGTGCCGTCGAAGACCGCCAGCGTGCTCAGGACGCGCCGCTGCTCGTCGTCGAGAAGCTGCCAGGAGTGGTCGAAGACCGCGCGGAGGCTGCGGTGGCGTCCGCGGAGCGCGTGCCCCGTCGCTTCCAGCAGGTCGAGGTCGCGTTCGAGCGTGTCGACCAGGTCGGACAGGCGGTACAGCCGCACCCAGCTCGCGGCCAGCTCCAAGGCGAGCGGCATGCCGTCCAGCAGCGCGCACAGCCGGACGAGGTCGGCCCGGTCGGGCTCGTGCACGGTGAAGTCGGAGCGCGCCCTCCGGGCGCTCCCCACGAAGAGCTGCACCGCGTCGTAGGACTCGAAGTCGGGGACATCCGGCGACGACGGCACGGTCAGCCCCGCGAGGTCGTACACGACTTCGCCGGGTAGGCCGAGCACGGTTCTCGAGGTGCACATGAACGTGCACCGCGGCGCAGCGTCGAGAAGCTGCCGCATCAACGCCACGCCGCCGCCGATCAGGTGCTCGACGTTGTCGAGCACGATCAGCATGCTCTTGCGTTGCAGATAGCGGAACACATCGTCCGCGATGGGGCTCGAGCCCGTCGGCTGCAACCCCAGGGCGGAAGCGACCGCGCTCGGAACGTCCGCCGCCGAGCGCAGGCCCTCCAGCGCCACGAACGCCGCGCCATCCTCGAACGCGTGGCGCCGTCTCTCCAACACCTCCAGGCTCAGGCGCGTCTTCCCCGCGCCCCCCGGCCCCAAGAGCGTCACGAGGCGGACAGCGGGGTCGAGCAGCAGCGTGCCCAGCTCCAGCAGGTCGGCCCGCCGTCCAACGAAGGGCGCCAGCGATCGAGGCGTGCTGGAGCCCTGGACGTGAACCACGCCCGCCGGGCCGGGCGCATGCGCAGGGATGCGCGGGGCGTCGTCGCGGATCGCTTCGGCGAGCTGCCGCGTGGACGCGAGCGGCGTCATGCCGAGTTCCTCAGCGAGCCGTGCGCTGAACGTGCGAAAGACCTCGAGGGCTCGCCCTCGGTCGCCTGCGGTCGCGCATGCTCGCATGCACGCCTGAAGCACGTCTTCGTCCAGGAAGTCGTACGCGAGCAAGCGTTGGAGCAGGTCGGAGGCGTCACGCGCCCGCCCGGCCGCGCTCAGATCGTCGGCGACGTGCAGCGCAGCGTCGCGCCAGCTCCCGTGGAGCTCATCGCGCGTCTGCTCGAGCCACGCTTCGAACGCCGACGAGTCGTCTCCCGGAACTCGCGCCAAGAACGTTCCGGTGTAGAAGTCGACCGCCGCTTGCCAGTCGCCCTCGGAGACGGCCTTCAAGAAGGCCCGGACGTCGGTATCGATCGCCCAACGAACGCGCAGCGGCTCTACCTCCAGGGCGTGACCGTGCGGCCCTCGCTTGGCTTGGTAGAGCAATGCCCGCAGGCTCTGCTTGGCCTTGCGCTGTCCCGTTTCGGGCCAGAAGAGCGCCGTCAGTTCATCCCGGTCGACCCACGCTTCCCGGTAGGCGAGGTAGCTCAGAAGCACGACGGGCCGCGTGACCGGAAGCACCTGCCACGATCCATCGAGCCGTACGGTCGGTCCACCGAGCAGACGTACGTGAGTGGTCACGGTTCGCCGAGGTTACCAAGCGGGCGCTCAGGCGCCGGCTACGACCGCGGCGCCTTCTCGCTAGCCCGCTCGACGCGATACTCGACGCGTCCATTTCGCGAGGATCGCACCACATCAGGGCGCGACGATTCATGGCGTACCGAGCTAAAGGAGCCCGACCGACGAATCGACGCCGACGTCTCCTACCCGAACCGAGGCGTCTCCCTGCGATCCATGGACGGCGCCCCACGCGGACGTTCCGCGGACCAGGACGGCGTCCCCAAGATGCGCTTCGCGCGATGCGCCCCTCAGTCCGATCCGTACTGTGGCCGGTGCAGGGCCGAAACGCGCACGGCAGCTCGTTGCGGTTCGATCCAGGCTGCGACGCGCCGAACGAGGCTCGCGATGCGGAAGCGGTAGGACGTGTGGAGGGATGCCAGACTGGACTCGATTTGGGCCTCGTGGTGGAGGCGATCGACGTAGTCGTGAGCGTTCCGCTGAATGGCGTTCATGTCGTGCGGTGAGAACATCAGGTGCTCCTCTCGTTTGCTCGGCAGGGCCTACAGGAAGGTGCGCCTAACCGCACGGGCAGCGTACGAACCAGGGTGTGATCGAGCCGTCATCGGAGCGTGATCGACACGTGATCACGCCGTCCAGAACGGTCCATCTCCGATCTGGAGCGTCGCCGTGTCCGACGTCAGCACGGGTCGTTGCGGGCATCGTCCGAGCCCTTCCCGTGCGACGCCGCGGCGGTCGGCGCGATCGGGGCGCCCGCGGCGACCATCGCACTCAGGAGGTCAGGGGTTCGAATCCCCTCAGCTCCACCACCAAGAGCACGTCAGGGACACAAGACTCGGGGCGCACCAGCATGAGGTGCGCCCCGGTCCCTTTGGGGATGACATCAGTTCGAAATCAGTTGCTCGGCGAGAACGTAGCGATTCGTGCCCGCGGGACTTCCGACCGTACCTCCGCAGAGAGCCCTTCTGTACGATCTGTACGATCACTCGCTGATACCCCCAAGGCTCACACACGGAATCGGACGGGGTATCCATTCGTTCGAGCGTCGAGGAGAAGGCTCATGACTTCGTACGCAGATATCCAGGAAGTGCTCGCCGATCAAGCCGAGTACCTGCTCGGACACTCGTGTGGGACGATCCCCCGGGAGCAGCTCCATCTGCCTGGGCCCGATTTCATCGATCGAGTGACCTCGAAGACCGATCGCGGTCCGACCGTGCTGCGCAACCTGCAGTCGCTGTACGACCATGGCCGTCTGGCTGGTACCGGGTACGTCTCGATCCTCCCCGTCGACCAGGGCATCGAGCACGCAGCCGGAGCGAGCTTCGCCCCGAACCCGATCTACTTCGACCCGGCGAACATCTGTGAGCTCGCCATCGAAGGCGGCTGCAACGCCGTCGCCTCGACGCTCGGCGTGCTCGGGGCGGTGGCGCGCCAGTACGCGCACAAGATCCCGTTCATCCTCAAGATCAACCACAACGAGCTGTTGACCACCCCGAACACCTACGACCAGACCATGTTCGGTTCGATCGAGCAGGCCTTCGAGATGGGATGCGTCGGCGTCGGTGCCACGATCTACTGGGGGTCCGAGGAGTCCACGCGACAGCTCCAGGAGGTGTCGGCCGCCTTCGAACGAGCCCACGACCTCGGCATGTTCACGGTGCTCTGGTGCTATCTGCGCAACTCCGCCTTCAAGGTCGACGGTGTCGATTACCACGCGTCGGCCGACCTCACCGGCCAGGCCAACCACCTCGGGGTGACGCTCGCGGCCGACATCATCAAGCAGAAGCTGCCCACCAACAACGGGGGATACCCGGCGATCAAAGCCGGCAAGACGCACGCCAAGGTCTACAGCGAGCTGACGACCGACCACCCGATCGACCTCACGCGCTACCAGGTCGTCAACAACTACATGGGACGCATGGGCTTGATCAACTCCGGTGGCGCTTCCGGCAGCCACGACCTCCAGGACGCCACGGCGACGGCCGTGATCAACAAGCGGGCCGGCGGGACGGGGCTCATCAGCGGTCGGAAGGCGTTCCAGAAGCCCATGGAAGACGGTGTGGCGCTCCTGAACGCGATTCAGGACGTCTACCTGTGCGAAGAAGTCACGGTCGCCTAAGGAGCGAGCATGCGAATCGGAATCCTCACGGGTGGTGGCGACGTCCCAGGACTCAATGCCGCCATCAAGGCGGTCGTCAACCGAGCTGCCGAGCAGGGCCACGAGGTCCTTGGTCTGCGCCGCGGGTGGGCCGGTCTGCTGTACGTCGACCCGGCCGATCCTGCCTCCCTCGAGGAGTTCGCCCAGCCGTTGACCCCGGCATCGGTGCGGACGATCGATCGCTCGGGAGGGACCTTCCTGCACAGCTCGCGAACCAACCCGGGGAAGGTGAAGGCGGCCGACGTGCCCGCCTTCCTCACGCCGCCCCCCGACGCCGAGCCGCCGTACGACTTCACGCCCCACGCGATCGAGGTGCTCGAGGCGTACGGCATCGACGTGCTGATCCCGATCGGCGGCGACGACACGCTCTCGTACGGCCTCCGGCTCCACAACGAGGGCGTCCCGGTGATCGCGATCCCGAAGACCATGGACAACGACGTCCACGGCACCGATTACTGCATCGGCTTCTCGACCGCGGTCACCAGGGGCGTGCAGTTCGTGCACAACCTCCGGACCAGCACCGGGTCGCACGAGCGCATCGCCGTGATCGAGCTGTTCGGCCGCTACAGCGGGCAGACGTCGCTGATCACCGCGTATCTGGCCGGTGTCGATCGCGCCGTGATCTCCGAGGTCCCGGTGGACATCGATCGGCTCGCCGCGCTTCTCGTCACCGACCGCAAGGCGAACCCGAGCCATTACGCGATGGTCACCGTGTCCGAGGGCGCGGTCATCGAGGGCGGATCGATGGTGCTCCGAGGCGAAGCCGATGCCTACGGCCATCGCAAGCTCGGTGGCGTCGGCGAGCAGTTGGGCGCCTTGCTGAAAGAGCGCACCCGCATCGACATCATCAACCAGACCGTCGGCTACCTGATGCGATCGGGCAGCCCCGATTCGCTCGATCTGATGGTCGCCAACAACTACGCGGTGATGGCGGCCGACCTCGCCATCGAGGGCCAGTCCGGCCGAATGGTCGCGCTGCGCGGCGGCACGTACACCAACGTCCCGATCTCGCTGATCGGGGAGGGCGTCAAGCGGGTCGACGTGGGGGAGATGTACGACACGGAGGCCTACCGGCCGAACATCCGACACGTCGGTGGCAAGCCGATGTTCCTCTACTGACTCGAATCAGCTCCACCAAGTACCGAAGGGCCCCGCGTCTCCGCGGGGCCCTTCGCTTAGCCCAACGGCGTCGACGCGCGATCCCGACCTACCTACCCCGCCCCCTCCGCGATCGCGAAGAACATCGGGCTGAAGTACGGCACCAGCCACACGAACCAGACGACGACGCTGAACCGGTGGAACCGCGTGATCCAGCGCTCGTCCCGCCGCTGCAGGACGACCGCGGCCCAGGCCGCGTGCACCAACATGAGCAGGATCGCCAGGAGGCCCGTGATGCCGTGGACGTCGGTCGTCATCCCGCCGGCGTACTCGAACATCAATCCGGTGCCCACCGTGTCGGCCACGAGTCCCAGGACGAAGAACCCGAGGTGCCAGGGCCGGAGCCGCCCGGCGATGCGCTCGCTCCACACGCCGATCGAGTAGAACAGCAGCGCCAGGGTGATGATCACGGTCACGCTCGCGGGCATGCCGACCTCCTGGGCCGGATGGGGTCCGGCGGTCGGCGCCTGCCCCGGTCCGGAAGGTCCAGACTACCCACCGCCGAGGCCGCGTTCGAGGGTCGTCCGCCAGGACACGCGATCGAGGTCAGGGCTCGAACCCCCTCCGCAGGATCGAGCCAAGACGACCGAGCCGCAGGCATCACCACCTCGGGCGACCTCGACGGCACCAACGCCGAGCTCGCCCACGCGTTCGTGCGCGCGTTCGCGGCCTGAGGCCGACGGCCGACACGACCGGACCCTCCAGCGGCGCGGGATGCGCCAACGGGCCTCGGCTGCCGCCGGTACGATGAACCATGGCCGGACTCGACGTACCCGGCGCGCGTGCGGAGCTCGACGCTGCGCTGCGCGTCGCGGGTACGCCGGAGCGCGCAGCGCAGGAGAAGCGGTACCTCAAGAGCGACCTGCAGCACTACGGCGCCCGGATGCCCGTGATCAATCGCGTCGCGCGCGCCTTCTCGGACGCGCATACCGAACTGAGTCGCGAGGAACTGCGCGACCTGGTCGAGGCCCTGTGGGCGCCCGGGGTGCACGAGCTCCGCACGACCGCCGTAGAGCTGATGACCCTGCGCGTGGACCTGCTCGATCCCGGGGCGGACCTGGCGTGGCTCGAACCCCTGCTGCGCGCGGCGCGCACCTGGGCCCTGATCGACCCGCTCGCCGCCGAGGTCGTGGGTCCCCTCGCGGACCGCGCCCCCGACGGCGCCCGGACGCTTCTCGACCGCTGGGCGATCGACGACGACCTGTGGCTGCGGCGCACCGTGGTGCTGCGCTTCCTGCTTCCCATGCGCCGCGGCGAGCGGGCGGCGTTCGAGACCTTCACCACCTACGCGGACGGCATGCTCGAGGAGAAAGCGTTCTTCGTCCGCAAAGCCATCGGCTGGGTGCTGCGGGAGTACGGGAAACGGCAGCCCGAGGAGGTCGCGGACTGGCTCGCCTCGAGGCTGGCGCGCGCCTCGAGGCTCACCGTGCGCGAGGCCAGCAAGCACCTTCCGGACGCCCTCCGCGAGACGCTGCGTGCGCGCGGGTCGGCGCACGGCGGAGGGGGTTCGTGATGGACGCCGAGCTGCTGCGCCTGCTGCTGATCACGTTCGTCGCGGCCGTGGTGGCCGACCTGTCGATGGTGCTGGGCGTCGCGCCGTTCTTCTTCCTGAAGGACCTTTCGAAGCGCGCCGCCGCCACGCTGTCCGCGGTGGCGGCGGGCATGATGGCCGCCGCGAGCCTCGTGCAACTCGTGGGCGAAGGGCTGCGACGGACCACCGGCCTGCAGGTGTGGGAGGTCGCTGCCGGGATCGCGCTGGGGGCGGTCTTCTACGGGGGCGTCGCGCGCTGGGTGAAGGTCAACGAGACCTTCGATCCCTTCGGGCTGCGCGCGACCGGGGGCGCGGCGGCCGTGATGATCGTCGCGGCGATGACCGCGCACTCGCTGCCCGAGGGCATCGCGATCGGCGTCGCCTTCGGCTCGGGCGAGGCGGGCTTCGGCATCGCGGTCGTGTCCGCGCTCGCAGTCCACAACGTGCCCGAGGCGATCGCGATCACCCTGGCGCTGCGGGCGAAGGGGCTCTCGGTCTGGCAGTGCATGGGCTGGGCGCTGGTCACCAGCGTGCCGCAGCCGCTGGCCGCCCCCTTCGCCGCCTGGCTCATGTGGATCTTCGAACCGCTGCTCCCCTTCGGCCTCGGGTTCGCGGCCGGCGCGATGCTGTTCCTGGTGGTCGACGACCTCCTGCCGGACGCGCTCGAAGAGATCGATCCCTCCCGAACCGCGGCCGCCTTCACCGCCGGCGCGGTCGGGATGATCGTCCTCGGTCGCCTCGTCGGGTTGTGAGGCGCGGCGAGCCATCCCCGGCATCGGGCGCCCACGGCTTCGGGCAGGGACCTCGCCACACCGACGCCCCCATGACCGTGTCCCGGTAGGCTGATCCCCGGACCCGGCGCCGACGCGCCCCCGCGATCCACCCGACGAACCACTCCAAGGGTCCCCGAGGTGCCCATGCCCCCTTCCTGCCCCTCGATCACGGCAGCGCGCGCCGCCGCCGCGGCGCTCGTCCTCGCGCTCGTCGGCGGCGCCGCCGCGCAAGCCACCCCGACCGCCGCCGCGTGCACCGCGTCGTACACGCCCACGTACGTCATCCAGGGCACCGGTCCGTTCGCCACCACCACCGATACCGTGACCACGCGCGGCGTCGTGGTCGGCGACTACGAGGGGCGCACGCCGGCGCTGCGCGGCTTCTACCTCCAGGACCCCGACGGCGACGGCGACCCGGCCACGTCGGACGGGCTCTTCGTCTACCAGCGCAACGCGGACGAGGTGGCGCTCGGCGACCTGGTGGTGGTCACGGGCTTGGCGGGCGACTTCCAGGGGCAGACGCAGGTGCGCGCGTCGAGCGTCACGATCTGCGCCACCGACCAACGGATCGAGCCCGTCGACGTGTTTCTGCCGGTCCCCGACCCCGCCTACCTCGACCGCTTCGAGGGGATGCTCGTGCGCTTCCCGCAGACGCTGACGGTCACCGAGACCTACCAGCTCGGCCGCTTCGGTCAGGTGACGCTGGCGGCGGGTGGACGCCTGCCGCAGCCCACCGCCGTCGCCTTGCCCGGAGCCACCGCCGCTGCCGTCCAGGCCGCGAACGACCTCGCGCGCATCGTCCTGGACGACGACCTGAACGACCAGAACCCCGACCCCATCCTCTTCGGGGGCGACGGACCCCTCACGGCGACCCGCACGCTCCGCAGCGGCGCCACGGTGACCGGACTGGTGGGCGTCCTGGCCTACACGTGGGCCGGCAACCAGGCGAGCCCCAACACCTATCGGCTGCGCACCCTCGGCGCCATGGGCGGCGGCCTGCCCACGTTCGCCTCGGGCGCCGTGCGCCCGCCGGCGCCCGCCGTGCCCGGCGCCGTGCGGGTCGCGAGCCTGAACGTGCTCAACTACTTCACCACTTTGGGGTCGCGCGGCGCCCAATCGCCCGAGGAGCTCGACCGGCAGGCCGCCAAGCTGGTGGCCACGTTCACCGAGCTCGACGCCGACGTGGTCGGCCTCATGGAGATCGAGAACGGCCCCGAGGCGCTCGCCGACCTGGTCGCGCGCCTGAACGCCGCCACCGAACCCGGGCGCTACGCCCCGGTCGAGGCGGCGTGGATCGGCGAGGACGAGATCAAGGTCGCGCTGGTCTACCAGCCGGCGCGCGTGGGGCCCGTGGGCGCGCCGGCGGTCCTCGACGACGCCGTCGACCCGACGTTCGGGTCGGCGTACAACCGCCCGATGCTGGCGCAGTCGTTCGCGGACGCGCGCGGCGAGGTGTTCACGGTGGTGGTCACCCACCTCAAGTCCAAAGGGAGCCCCTGCCCCGGCGCGCCGAACCTGGGCGATGGCCAGGGCGAGTGCAACCGCACGAGGGTGCAGGCGCTCGAGGCGATGCTCCGCTGGCTCGACGCCGACCCCACCGGCGTCGGCGACCCCGACGTGCTGCTGGTGGGCGACCTGAACGCGTACCAGATGGAGGACCCCGTCCGCGCGCTGGTCGCGGCCGGCTACGTCGATCTGCAGGCGGCCTTCGAGGGCGCCGGGGCCTACACCTACGTGTTCGACGGCCAGTGGGGGGCGCTCGACTACGCCTTCGCGTCGCCGACGCTGCTCCCCCAGGTCGCCGGCGCCGCCGCCTGGCACGCCAACGCCGACGAGCCGACCGCGCTCGACTACCTCACCCGCTACAAGAGCGCCGAGCAGATCGAACTTCTCTACGACCCGGGTCCCTACCGCGCGTCGGACCACGACCCGGTGGTGGTGGGGCTCGACCTCGGCGCGCCCTGATCGAGCCGCCCCGAGCGTCCCCGCAACGCGCGTCCGACCCGCGACGCGACGGGTAGGCTGGCGCGGTGCCGGCCCAACCCCCGTCCCTCGGCGCGCAGGCCCTGGCGCTCCGCGCCCGCCACGCCCGCCGCATCACCGCCGCGCTCTTCGTCAGCCAGAGCCTCGGCTCCGCCGGCTCGATCGCCGCCGCCACGGTGGCGGCGATCGTCGGCGCCGAGCTGTCGGGCCGCACCTCGATGGCGGGTCTGCCCGCCGCGGTCACGCAAGCCGGCATCGCGATCGGCGCGCTCGTCTGGAGCCGCGCCAGCGACCGCATGGGGCGCCGCGGGGCGCTCACCGCAGCGCTGCTGACCGGCGGCCTCGGCGCCCTGGTCTCGCTCTACGGGGTGGCCAGCGGCAACTTCCCGCTCCTGCTCGTCGCGTTGTTCGTCACCGGGTCGGGCAGCTCCGCGGTGCAGCTCGGACGCTTCGTCGCCGCCGAGGTCAACCCGCGCGCGCGCCGGGCGCGGGCCCTCGCCACCGTCGTGCTCGGGGGCACCGTCGGCAGCGTGGTCGGGCCGCTGCTGGTCGCGCCGACCGAGGCGCTCGTGATCGGCTGGGGCTGGAGCGGCATCGCGGGCCCCTACCTCGCGACCGGGGTCGGGTACCTGCTCACCGCCGCGCTCCTGTTCGTGGCGCTGCGGCCGGAACCCAAGACGATCGGCGACGCCATCGGCCGCGAGGAGCGCGGCGCGATCGCCGACGCCCCCGCGCGGCCGCTGAAGGTGCTGCTGCGCGACCCTTCGGTGCGGACCGCGATGTCGGCGGTGGTCACGGCGCACATGGTGATGGTCGGGCTGATGCAGATGACCTCGCTGCACATGCACGGCAACCTGCACGCGCTCTCGAGCATCGCGATCGTGTTCTCGAGCCACACCTTCGGGATGTACGCCTTCTCGGTGGTCTCGGGGTGGCTCACCGACCGCTGGGGGCGGCGGCCGGTGCTGGGCCTCGGCGCGGTGATCACGCTGATCTCGTGCCTGATGGCGCCGCTCTCGCCGAACGTGCTGCCCCTGGCGGTCGCGCTCTTCCTGCTGGGCCTCGGCTGGAACCTGTGCTACGTCGCCGGCTCGGCGCTGCTCTCCGACGCGCTGACCCCCGCCGAGAAGGGGCGCACCCAGGGCTTCAACGACCTGCTGGTGGGCGGCGCGGCCGCGCTCGCGACGCTCGTCGGCGGCCTGGTGATGGCCGGCCCGGGCGGCTACACGGCGATGGGGCTGCTGGGCGCGGCGGCGACCGCGCCGCTGTTGTGGATCGTCGCGCGGCTGCCGAAGGTGCAGACCGTGCCCGCCGCAAGCGACTGACGCCCGGCCCGAACCTCCGGCCGCCGCTGCGGGCGTGGACCTCGTTCGGGGACGGACGTTCGAGGTCGACGTCGGCGACTGGCCAACGGGCACACCCGCTTCCGAAGGCCCATGCTACTTTCGAGTCAGGGACTGCACTGGGAGCGACACCACGCCGCAACGGTGCGGCGCCCACGCCCACGACGAACCGTTCGTCCGTGAAGCAAGCCCGGAGGTCACATCATGAACCAAACCGAACTCGAGAAAGAGATCACCGCCCTCAAGAAGGAACTCGCGAAGGTCCAGGCCGACTTCGGCAAGCTCTCCGAAGACGGCGGCAACGCGGCCAAGCAGGCGGCCGAGGCCGCCAACGAGGCGGTCGCCGTCGCCACCAAGAAGCTCGAAGCGGAGGCCCAGAAGCTGTACGAGGGGCTGAAGGACGCCGGTAGTTCGGCGCTCAAGACCGGCGAAGGAGCCGTGGCCGGAGTCCAGGACCAGATCCAGGACAAGCCGCTGGTGAGCGCCGCGGCAGCGCTCGGGGTCGGCTTCGTCCTGGGGATGCTCATCAGCCGGCGGAAATAGGCCATGGTGCAGCACTTCGTCGCCCTCGCGCTGACGTTCGTCGAGTTGCTCGAGGCGGAGGCGGCGCGGCTCAAGCTCAACGTCAAGAAGGTGCTGGCCACCGGCGCCCTCGTCCTGATGGGCGCGCTGGTGGCCGCCGGCCTGCTCTCGGCGGGCACGGGCCTGGTGCTCTGGGCGGCCTTCCTAGGGCTCGAGGGGAGCGTCGGCCAAGCACCCGCCGCGCTGATCCTCGGGGTCGCCATCTGGATCGTCGTGGGGGGGGCATCGTGGCTGGTAGCCAAGCGAATGCGGAACTCCTAGACGCACGCGTCGCGCTGGCGAAGGCCCGGCTCGCGGTGCTTGCCAAGGAGGTCGAGCTCGCGCCCGGCGCGGCCGACCGCGTCGCCACGCTGGTGCGCGCGCGACCCTGGCCCGGCGTCGGCGTCGCGCTGGGCCTCGGGCTCGTGCTCGGGCTGTCGCGCGGTCGCGGTGCGCAGGCGGTAGCTACCGCCGTCGCTCCACTCGGAGCCGCCCTGGCCACCGGCTTCATGCGTCGCCTCGGCGCCTCGAGCCCGGCGTCCGCGTTGGACGCCAAGATCGCCGAGGTTCGTTCCCGCTCGCGGGCGCGCTGACGACGCCGCAGCCGCACCGAAACCGCCCGAGGTCCCATGCGCGACGCGCTCACCACCATCTGGAAGAACCCCTACGTCCGCGTGTTCTTCGGCCTGGTCGTGGTCGCGGTGCTCGTCTGGCTGTTCATCGCCACGCAGCCCGCCGGCGCCCTGTTCCTCACCGCCCTGGGCATCGCCTACCTGGTGAGCCCGGTCATCGAGTTCCTGAAGCGGTACCGAGTGCCGCGCGCGGTCTCGGTCGCCCTGATCGCCGTGATGCTCGTGCTCGTCACGGTGTTGTTATCGCGGTACACCATCGACACGATCGGCGTGATCGTCACCGAGGGCGACGACGGGCTCACGCTCGCCGAGAGCGTGCCCGAGTTCTTCATGACCCTCCCCGAGCGCATCGAGAGCCTGTTGCCCCAGAGCGCGCGCGCACCTGCTCGCGAACCGCTCGATGCCCTCGATCAGTCCATCCAAGGCATCGGCGAGCGGATCGTCCCGTACCTCGAAGAGATCACCGTGGGCACGTACGGCTTCTTGCGCGGCACCGTGGCCCAGGTGGTGAACGTCTTCTTGGTGCTGATCCTCACGGTGTACGTGTTGATCGACTACGAGCGCATCACCGCGTCGCTGCGGGCGGTCGTTCCCAAGCCGTACCGCCAGCGGGTGGCCTCACTCGCGGAGACGCTCGACGAGGTGACCGGCGCCTACGTCCGTGGCCAGCTGCTCGTCGCCGGCGTGCTCGGCCTGATGATCTTCCTCGGCCTCAGCCTCGTCGGCCTGCCGGGGGCCGGCCTCATCGGCTTGCTCGCCGGGTTCCTCAACATCGTGCCGTTCATCGGATCGGTCGTGCCGGCGATCCCCGCGCTCTTGATCGCCATCGGTGGCGGCTGGGTCCAAGTGCTGTTGGTGCTGGTGGTGTTCGTCGTCGCGAACCAGATCGACGCGCACGCGCTGACGCCGCTGGTGCTGTCGCGGTCGACCGAACTGCACCCGGTGACGGTCATGGTCACCGTGGTCGCCGGGTTCGCGCTCGGCGGCATCGTGACCGCGATCCTGTCCGTGCCCGCGGTCGCCTTCGTCAAGGCGCTGTACGAGCAGTACTACACCAAGAGCAGCTTCTACCGAAGCGGTTGACGCAGCGTCGAGTGTGGGTCGGCCGCCGTCAGTCTTGCTCGCGCCAGCGCCCCTCCGCGTCCTTCTCGTAGGACTCCTTGACGGCCGCCCACGCGACGCGGTGCGCGGTCTCCTCACGTCCGGCCTCGCCGCGCCGGTCTTCGGGCTCGGCGTACTGCTCCCAGGCGCTGTTGTACGCCTCCTTGTAGATGTCCTGTGCGTGCTCGGGCAGGTTGTCGCGGACGCTGTCGGGCAATTCGCTGATGGTCTCGTACGGCATGGTCTTCCCCTCTCCATGAGGCGGGGCGTGGGTCCATGCGGTGCTCTGCATCGCCCACGCGTGCAGGACGTGCCTCGAAGGTACCGCGCCGGAGCGGCTCCGCCCGTGACCGCATCGAAGCCTGCGCGCGCTACCGCGGCTGCGTGTAGACCGCCACCTCCACCGCCCCGGTGTTGCCGCCGCTCGAGGCCAGCACCCGGAAGGTGAACTCCTGGCCGCGACCGCTGGCCACGAAGTCGTGCGCCGACGCGGCGTCGGGGACGTCGAACGGCCCGAACACCTCGCCGTGCTCGTTGACCACCTCGAAGCGCTCGATCTGCGCGCTCGTCCCCATCGTCCGCGTCCAGAGGCCGAAGCCGGTGACCTCGACCGGCTCGCGCAAGCGGACCGTGATGAACGCTTCGTCGCCATCGCCGCGCGACGACCACTCGCTCCGTGCGTCGCCATCGATCGCGTTGGCCGCCGCGAAGGCGCCGCCGAACTCGCTGCTCGCCGCCACGACCGTGGCGCCGGCCTCGGCGGTCGCCACGTCGACGCCCAGCGAGGGGCCCGCCTCGGCGGGCGCGGTGCGGAAGCGCAGTACCTCGCTCGCGAAGAAGCGACCGTCCGGCGCGCTGCCCTGGAGCCGGTAGGCGTACTCGGTGTCGGGCTCGAGGCCGCGCAGCAGCACCCGGTGGTCGCGGTGGGCGCCGCCGCCCATGTCGGCGTCGAGCGCGAGTTGGCCGAAGCCCTCGTCCTCGCCGAACACGACCACGCAGGCGAGGTCGAGGTGGGTGGTCACGAGCAGCGTCGCCGACGTGGCCGTGATCTCGCTCATCGCGATCGGCCCGTCGACCACGTCCTCGATGGGGAGCGAGACGAGCGGCTGCGCTGCGGCGACCGAGAGCAGCAGAGCGGCGATCAGGACGGACGCGAGGCGTGGGAGGGGGTGCATGGTTCGAGCATGACGTAGCGATGCAGCGCCGAATGATGCTCATTTGACGGAACGGCGATCGGGCGCCGTCGAGGATGGCGGAGCGAGCGGTCGCCCCGGCATGCGTCGCGGGCGAGCCGCCACCGAGAGGCAGGAACCCATGAAGGCTATC
>JAABRX010000091.1 GCA_011390675.1 Trueperaceae bacterium
AGGTCGATGCCGGTTGCGGCCTTGAAGGCGGGGCCGAGCGCCTCGCACCAGGCGAGGTCGGGGCTGCAGAGCAGGTTGACGCGCTGCGCCTGGGCTTGACCCAGGAACAGGGCGGACGCGGCGATCAGTAGGACGGCGAATCGCTTCATGAGTCCTCCTTCGTGTCGTCCGGCCGGCGAGCACCGGACAGGACGCCTAGTTGGTGTCGAGGCGTGGACCGGGTCCGCGCACCGTGGGGTCGATGCGACAGACTATCGCATGGTCCGGCGCAGGTGTCATGAACACGTCAGGGCGCTTCGGTAGGCCCTGACCCCCGCTTGCCGGAGGGTCGATCCTTAGGTCAGAAGCCGAAGCCGACGCTGCTGATGCCCCGCTCGACCTTGAGGAGGACGGCGGCATCGGCGCCGACGTCGACCTGTTGGCGGGCCACCCGCTTGAACTCCCAGAGCACGCCCGCGAAATCTACGCCGAGCTCGGCCTGCGTCTCTGCCGGGAACGCAAAGTCGCCGTCGTCCGGCGCGCTGCAGGCCACGTAGGTGGCGCCCCCAGCGAGCAGGTCGGCCGGCGCCACGAACAGCTCCACGATGCTGTCCGGATCGCCCGAGGGCGGAGCGTCCCAGGCGAACGCCGTCGTGGCGTCCACCGGGTAGCTGAACGTGAAGGTGCCCGTGCGGGCCGGGGAGGTCAGGTTCATCGCGGCCAGATGGGGCAGATCGATCGACGCGGCCGGGAACCCGTCGGACGCTCCCGGGACGTCGAGGACGAGGCCGCTGGGCGGAGCGGGGGCCGAGTCCTCCTCGTCGACCGTGCCGTCGTAGGCGAAGAACGTGGTTCCGTCGAACGGGACTTCGAACTTTTCGGCGGTGACGTACACGGCGACGCCGTCGCGCACCTCGAGAGAGGCGCCGGCGTCCAGCGACGTGAACGTGCCGGTCAGCCCGTCCGGGATCTCGGGGAGCTCGAAATCGCCACCGATGTCGAGGTCGCCCACCACGCAGGTGCCGACCGGGACTTCGGGTCCTACCGCCTTGAGCGCGTCGGCGATCTCAACGGAGGTGGCGAAGAACGACGCCTCGATGTCGACGTCACGGAAGTTGGGATCGAACGTCCTGTCGACGGCCTCGCTGAAGTCGACGAACCCCAACTGCACGACGGTGTCGCCACCGCCGCCACCGTCATCACCACCGCCGCCACCGCCGCCACCGCCGCCGCCGCTGTTCGCGGCACCGCACGACACGAGCGCGATCGAGAGCGAGAGGGCACCGAGCAGACGAACCCAGTCCTTGCGCATGAGACCTCCTGTACCAACGCATATCGATACCGTCAGCTGCAAGTCCAGAGCCGATATCTGCGGGTAGGTGCAAAGATATCAGGCGGATTGCGGTGCCGCGACGACGGTCGCACCGCCGCAGGGAGCCGTCCCGTGGCAGCGACGCGACTCGGGGCCACGCCTACGCCCCCAACCCCCCATGCGCGTCGGCGAGCGCGAGCGCCTCGTCGAGCGTCGCCATGAAGTTGGCGCATCCGTGGCGGGTGACCACGATCGCGCCGCAGGCGTTGCCGAGCCGGGCGCTCTTCGTCCACCCCCACCCCTGGACGCGACCGTAGATGAATCCCGCCGCAAAGGCGTCGCCGGCGCCCAGCACGTTCATGACCTCGACCGGGAAGCCAGGCACCGCCTGCACCGTGCCGTCGCTCAGGTGCACCGTCGCGCCCGCGCGCCCGCGCTTGACCACCAGCGCGCCGGGGCCGCGAGCCAACAGGCCCGCGACGTTGGCGTCCAGGTCGCCGCGCACCGTGGGGGCGCTCACCTGCTGGTGGGTGATGGCGAGGTCCTCGACGCGCGCGAGCATCGCGGCGTTGATCTCCTCCTCGGTGCCGAAGGCGACGTCGACGAGCGGCAACAGCGAGCGCACGACGGCGCCGTAGGCGCGGGGGTCGTGCCACTGGTCGGCGCGGAAGTCGAGGTCGAGGTAGACGGTGCGCCCGGCCGCGCGGGCGCGCTCGCAGGCGACGAAGGTGGCGCTGCGCGCCGGCTCCTTGGCCAATCCGGTGCCCGAGACCTCGAGCGCCGCGCTCGCCGCGATCGGGGCCGCGAGGACGTCGTCGATGGTCAGCTGCGCGTCCGCGGCGTTGTCGCGGTAGAAGACGAGCGGGAAGCGGTCCGGCGGCTCGATGCCCAGGACCGCCGCGCTGCTGCGCGCGCTCGGTTTGACCGGCACCCAATCGACGGCGACGCCCTCACGGCGCAGGAAGGCGAGGATGAAATCGCCGACCTTGTCCGCGCCCACCGCCGTCAACAGCGCCGTGCGCAGACCGAGCCGCTGCGCGCCCACCGCGATGTTCAGCGGGCTGCCGCCCACGTACGCCGCGAACCCTTTGATGTCCTCGAACGCCGCGCCCACCTCCTGGGCGTACAGATCGATCGAAGACCGGCCCATGGTGAGAAGGTCGAAGGTCGGGGCGCTCACTCCTCTCGCCCGGTGCCCTTCAGCGGCAACGCCATCCGACCCTCGCGACCGGCCCACTGCCCGCGCACCCACGCCAGGTCCGGTTCGTCGCGCGCCACCCAGCTCGGGTGCTCGCCCGCCAGGAAGTTCAGGTAGTAGCCGTCGTACCCGGGCGCCATCACCACAGGGTGGTAGCCGCGGCGCACGAGCACGGTGTCGCCATCGGCGACGATCACGACGTCGTTCAGGTCGCGGTCGTCGGTGTACAGCCGCTGCAGCGCCCAACCCTCGGCGGGGTCGATGCGGTAGTGGTAGACCTCGTCGAGATCGACCTCGACGCCCGGGTGGTGGGCGTCGTGCTTGTGCGGTGGGTAGCTCGACCAGTTGCCGGACGGGGTGTAGACCTCGACGCACAGCAGCTTCTCGGCGTCCTCCGGATCGAGCACGTGGCTGATCTGGCGGGTCGCGTTGTGGCCGCCGCGGATCTCCACCTTCACGTCGTCCGGGGTGATGAGGCGGGCCGGCAGGCGCCCTTCGGCGGGCGCGCTGCCGATGGCGATCTCGAGGTCCGTGGCGGCGCGGACGCCGTAGTGCGCCCCGGGTGGGACGTACAGCGCGTGCGGCAAGCCGGCGAAGACGGCGCGGCGCCCATGCACCGTCCAGTGCTGCGAGCCCGCCGACAGGTCGGCGTCGCCGGAGAGCAGCACGACGCACACTTCAAACGCCCCGCTCTCGGCGGTGAAGCTCTCGCCGGCCCGCAGCGAGCGGACTTGGAACCCGAGGAAGCGCCAGCCGGCGCGCTCCGGGGTGACGTCGGCGCGGACGGTGGCGCTGCGGTCCAGGGGGACGACGTGCGCGTGGCGGATCGGGTCGTTCATCGGGAACCTCCAAACGGTTCGGGCGGCCTCGGGGTCACAGCCCCAGGCCGCGCAGAACATCGCGGTTGCGGCGCGCGCTCGCTTCGGGCGTGCCCATGCCGGGGAGCACGTCCTGCTCCACGGTCACCCAGTCGGCGTAGCCATGCTCGCGCAGGAAGGCCACCACGCCCGCCAGGTCGACGCTCCCCTGGCCCAGCTCGCAGAACACGCCCGCGCCGACGGCCTCGGGGTACCCCAGGCCCTCGGCCCGCGCACGCGCGGCGACCGTCGGTGCGCAGTCCTTGAGGTGGACGTACGGGACGCGCCCCCAGAAGCGCCGCAGGCCGTCGAGCGCGGCCGTACCGCTCCCGGGCGGATCGCCGGGGTCGGCGTCGGGCCGTCCGGTCCCATAGGTGTAGTGGCCCGTGTCGAACACCAGGTCGACGAGCCCGGCGGGGACGGCGTCGAGGAAGCGCGCGATCTCGTCGGGGGTCTCGACCCAGGCGCCGCAATGGTGGTGGAAGAGGGTGCGGAGGCCGGTCTCCTCGGCGACCAGCCGCGCGATCGCGGTCGCGTTGCGCGCGAAGGTCGCGTGCGCCGCCTGGCCGAGCCGCAGGTTGCGCGGCACCCGTCCGGCGAGGCGGGTGCGCTCCGGGTCGCCGCAGGTGGTGTCCGCGAGGATGAAGAACGGCGGCCGGCCAGGGTCGCCGACGTCGCCGGCGGCCGCGAGCAACCTCGCGACGGTGAGCAGCCGGTCCCGGTGGCGCTCCACCGCGTCCTCCGCGCGCAGGTCGACGCCCTCGAAGCCGCCGAGCAGCGCGAGCCCGCGCTCCTCGAGCGCCGCGCGCAGCGCCTCGGGTTGGTCCGGGAGGTAACCGAGATCGCCGAGCTCGGTGGCGGCGTAGCCGGTGCCCGCGAGCTGGTCGAGCATCGCGCCCCACGGCGTCGCGTCGCCGAACCCCTCGATGGTGCCCCACGAGCACGGGGCGTTGGCGACGCGGATGGTCGGTCCGGCCGGCGCGCTCATGACGCGACCTCCGCGACGTCCACGGGGCGCCCTTCGCGCAGGCTGAGGCGCGCGGCCTCGGCGACGCGCAGCGACTCGACCGCGTCGACCGCGCCCGGCTCGGGCGCTCGGCCGGCGCGCACCGCGTCGACGAAGGCCTGCACCTCCAGGCGGTACGCGTCGCGGAAGCGGTCCAGGAAGTGGTGGTAGTAATCGCCGCGCGGACCGCCGGGCCCGTAGCGCCACACCTTGGTGGCGCGCTCGTCCTCGGCGACCAGCTTGCCGAGCGCCCCGTGCACCTCGACGCGCAGGTCGTGGCCGTAGACCGTGCGGCGCGAGTTCATCAGCACGCCCAGCGCGCCGGAGGCGAACTCGAGCGTGAGCACGCTGGTGTCGACGTCGCCGTACTTGGCGTAGAGCGGGTCGACGCGCACCCGACCGAGCGCGGTGACGCGCTCGACCTCGCCGCAGACGAAGCGGGCGGTGTCGATGTCGTGGATCACCGAATCGTGGAAGAAACCGGCCGAGGCCGCGATGTACGCCTCGGGCGCCGGGCCGGGGTCGGACGACTGGCTCCGGAAGAGCTCCACCGGTCCCAGTTCACCGGCGCGCACCGCCCGCCCGACCTCGGCGTAGGCCGGATCGAAGCGGCGGTTGAAGCCGATCTGGAAGGGCACCCCCGCGCGCCGCACGGTGTCCATGGCGCGCACCGTGCCGGAGAGGTCGTCGGCGACCGGTTTCTCGCACAAGATCGCCTTGCCGGCCGCGGCCGCGGCCTCGAGCTGGTCGGCGTGGTGCACCGTAGGCGAGGCGATCAGCACCGCGTCGACGGCGGGGTCGGCCAAAGCCTCGGCCAGGTCGTCGCCGGCGACCGCTCCCGCAAGGGCTGCGCGGCGGGCGGCGCCGGCGTCCGGGTCGACGACGCGCACCAGGCGCGCGCCGTCCACGGCCCCCGCCAGGTGGCGGGCGTGCAGCGCGCCGATCCGCCCGGCGCCGATCACCGCGAACCCGAGCGGGGTCGAGCGGTCGCCCGTCATGCCTCCTCCTCCGTGTCCAGCGCTGGCGGTGGCGTCGCGACCGCTGCGTGCGTCCGGCGACGCGCCGCGGCCGCCTGGTGCGCCGCACGTGCGGCGCGCACCTCGGCGCGCTCCGACACCTCGGCCGGCGGCACGTCCCACCAGCCGTCGAAGCCCGGCACCCGTCGTTCCGGGTCGGTGGCGGCCACGACCACGCGCACCCCGCCGACCCCGCGCGCCTCGGCGAGCGCCGTGCGCAGCGCATCGAGATCGCGGACCGACCAGGTGCGCGCGCCCATCGCGGCCGCGTGGGCGGCGAAGTCGACCGCCACCACCGGTCCATCGAGCCGTCCCGTCTCGGGGTCGCGCGCGCGACGCTCGTTGATGAACGACGGCACGCCCACCGAGCGCTGCAAACCGTGGATCGACTGGAAGCCGTGGTTCTCCACGAGCACCACGGTGAACGCGAGCCCCTCGGCCACCGCGGTGACCAGCTCGGAGTTCATCATCAGGTAGGAGCCATCGCCCACGAACACGACGATCTCTCGCCCGGGCTCGGCGAGCGCGACCCCGATCCCGGCGGGGATCTCGTAGCCCATGCACGAGAAGCCGTACTCGACGTGGTACGCCCGCGGATCGGCGGTGCGCCACAGCTTGAGCAGGTCGCCGGGCATGCTGCCGGCGGCGTTGATGACCACGGCCTGGTCGCCGAACGCGTCGTGGACGGCGCCGATGACCTCGGCTTGGGCGAGCCCGCCGCCGTCGGCGCGCGGCTGGCGCAGCTCGTCGACGGTGGAGCGCCACGCGGCGGCGCGCTCGGTCGCCTCGGCCCGGTAGGCCGGGTCGCTGCCCGACCACTCCGGCGCCAGCGCGGCCGTGAGCCCCACGAGCCCCGCCCGCGCGTCGGCGACGAGCGCGAGCGCGCCCACCTTGTGGGCGTCGAACGGGGCGACGTTGAGGCCGACGAAACGCACGTCCGGGTGGGCGAACGCGGTCATGGACCCGGTGGTGAAGTCCGCCAGCCGCGTCCCCACCGCCAACACCACGTCGGCGCGGCGCGCGAGGGCGTTGGCGGCGCTGCCGCCGTTGGCGCCCACCGGACCCGCGGCCAACGGGTGGTCCCAGGCGAGCGCCCCCTTGCCGGCCTGGGTCTCGACGACCGGCACCCCGAAGCGCTCGGCGAAGGCGGCGAGCGCCTCCCCCGCGGCGGCGTAGCGCACGCCGCCGCCCGCCACGATCAGCGGGCGCCGGGCGGCACGCAGCCAGCGCGCGGCCTCCGCGAGCACCTCGGGCTCGGGCGGCGGCCGCCGCACCCTCCAGGTGCGCGGCGCGAAGAGCGCCGCGGGCCAGTCCCAAGCCTCGGCCTGCACGTCCTCGGGCAGCGCGAGCACGACCGCGCCGGTCTCGACCGGGTCGGTGAGCACGCGCAGCGCCTCGGGGAGCGCGGCGAGCAACTGCTCGGGGCGGTGGATGCGGGCGAAGAAGCGCGCGACCGGCCGGAAGGCGTCGGCGACGCTGACGTCCTGCTCCTGCGGATGCTCGAGCTGCTGCAGCACCGGGTCCGCGCGGCGCGCGGCGAACTCGTCGCTCGGGAGCAGGAGCACCGGCAATCGGTTGACCGTCGCGCCGGCGGCGGCGGTGATCATGTTGGCGCTGCCGGGGCCGACCGACGCGGCGCAGGCGAAGGTCGCGAGGCGGTCGGCGTGCTTGGCGTAGGCCGCGGCGGCGTGCACCATCGCCTGCTCGTTCTGGGCGCGGTAGGTCGGGAGGTCGACGGCGTCGCCGAGCTCCTCGAGCGCCTGCCCGAGTCCGGCGACGTTGCCGTGCCCGAGGATCGCCCACACCCCCGGGATGGTGCGCCTTCGCACCCCGTCGCGTTCGGTCCACTGCGCGGCCAGGAACCGAACCAGTGCTTGCCCCACCGTCATCCGGAGCGTGCTCATGCTGCCTCCTCACGTTCGTCGCTCCAGCGTACCCGGCGCCGCGGTCGCGCCGACCGTGCTCCAGCGCCTTCCCGCCGCCGGGGCAGACGTCACATCATCCTCGCCCCGCACTCATGCTAGACTCACGCATCTACCGCGCTACCACGACCTTGGCCGGGCGAGGGTAGTGGCGGACGCGGTGCAGGAGGTGGCACCTGATGCGATTCAAACCGTTCCTTCCCGTCGTGCTCGTGATCGCAGTGTTCGGCGCCCTGGTCGCGTACGACTCCGGTATCGGAGTCGGCGCCGTCGCGCCGTCCGTCAGCGCCCAAAGCGACACCGTCCCGTTCGGCTACGACCATCTGGAGATCCCGTTCTTCGGTGAGTGGATGGCGAGCCCGCACGCCGACCTCACGTCCCGCTCCTTCACCTACTGGAACGGCAACGACCCGGCGGTCGTGCCGGTCAGCTGCGCCAAGTGCCACAGCAGCGACGGGTACCACGACTTCATCGGCCTCGACGGCTCCGCCGCCGGGTCCGTCGACGAGGCCGCCCAGCCGGGCGTGCTCCAGTGCAGCACCTGCCACAACGACGTCTCGATCGCCCAGACCGAAGTGACCATGCCCTCGGGCATCGTCCTCGGCGACCTCGGGCGCGAGGCCGTGTGCATGGAGTGCCACCAGGGGCGCGCGTCGGGCGCGACCATCGCGGGCGCCATCGAGCGCGCGGCGATCGACCACGACGAGGTCATGGCGGAGCAAGGCTTCGTCAACATCCACTACTACGCGGCCGCGGCCACCCTCTACGGTTCCGACGCGGGCGGCGGGTTCGAGTACCCCGGCAAGGTCTACGAGCCGCGCTTCATGCACGTGAGCGAGTACGACACGTGCCAGAGCTGCCACGACCCGCACACCCTGCAGCTCGACGTCGCCTCGTGCGCCACCTGCCACATGGGCGTCGAGACCGTCGCCGACCTCAAGGACATCCGCATGCCCGGCTCGTTCGTCGATTATGACGGCGACGGCGACTACACCACCGGCATCTACACCGAGATCGCCAACCTGCGCGGCGTCCTGATGGAGCTCATCCAGGCCTACGCCACCGAGGTCGTGGGTACCTCCATCGGCTACGCCGACGGCCACCCCTACTTCTTCAACGACACCGATGGCGACGGCGCGATCTCGCCCGACGAGCAGAGCCGACCGAACGCGTACGCCACGTTCACCCCGCGCCTGCTGGCCGCCGCGTACAACTACCAGGTCACGAAGAAGGACCCGGGCGCGTACACGCACAACGCCAAGTACACGATCCAGCTGATCTACGACAGCATCGAAGACCTGGCCGCCGGGCTCGGCTCGCACGCCGCCGCCTCGCTCGTGCGCCCCGGCGACGACGCCGCCCTCGCGAGCGCCCCCGTGGGCGAAGTGCTGGCCAGCGCCTCCCTGCCGCCGCTCGACTTCGCCGCCTTGAGCGACGTGCTCGCTGCCGGCCACATGGTCGATCTGAGCGTCATCGAGCGCCTGCACCGCAACGATTCCGGCCACTTCGACGGCACCACCGAAGCGTGGCGGCACTGGGACGAGGACGGCGCCGTACCCGCCTCGTGCAGCACCTGCCACTCGGCCGCCGGCCTCCCCTTCCTCCTCGAGAACGGCGTGCAGATCGCGCACGAGCCCTCCCAGGGCATGGCCTGCACCACGTGCCACGTCGCCGAAGACGACTTCGCGGTCCTCGAGATCGAAGAGGTCGAGTTCCCGAGCGGTGCCATGCTCAGCTTCGGCACCTCGGGCGACAACACCTGCGCCCAGTGCCACCAGGGCCGTGCCTCGACCTCGACGGTCGATCGGCGCATCGGCGCCACCGAGGACGACATCGTCGGTGAGGGCCTCGGCTTCATCAACGTCCACTACTTCTCGGCCGCGGCCACCCGCTTCGGCAGCGAGGCCATGGGCGGCTACCAGTACGCAGGCAAGGACTACGTCGGCTTCTGGCCGCACGTCGAAGAGGCCGCCACCTGCACGCAGTGCCACGACCCGCACAACCAGCAGGTCGACCTGTTCTCCTGCACCGACTGCCATGGCGGCGAGGCGACCATCGCCGACGTGCGCGACTACCGCATGTTCGACGGCGACTTCGACGGCAACGGCGACGCCGACGAGGGCACGTACTACGAGATCTACTCGATGATCGAGCAGCTGTACGCCGCCATGCAGGCCTACGCGACCGAGACCATCGGCACCGGGGTCGTCTACAGCAGCGCCGCGTACCCCTACTTCTTCACCGACACGAACGCGAACGCAGTCCCCGACGCCGACGAGGTCAACTACGGCAACCAGTTCCGCTCCTGGACCCCGCGCCTCATGCGCGCCGCGTACAACTACCAGTACGCGAAGAAGGACACCGGTTCCTACGTCCACAACAGCCAGTACGTCGTCCAGCTCCTGCACGACTCGCTGGAGGACCTGGGCGTGGACGTGAGCGGCATGGACCGCCCGGACGCCCCCTTCTGAGCGACCGACCCAGCCTCTAGGACCCGTGTGCGGGCCGCCACCTTCGGGTGGCGGCCCGCACACGTGTGGGACCACCACGCCCCCGCGGGCGCCGGGGATGAAAGATGTCCCTGGTTCGCGACCCCCCCGCCGCGCGATGCTGCGGCATGAAACCCGACCGCGACACTTGGGAATCGGCGCCGGTTGCGTGCGACTCGGTCGGGAGCGTTCCGTGCTGCGTCGTGTGCCCGCTCAGCCAGCTCGAGCGCGGCGCGTGCGCGCGGGTCGTGTCGCTCGCGGGCGCCCCGAGACTGCGGCGCAAACTGATGGCGCTCGGCCTACGCCCCAGCGCCGACCTGGCCGTGCTCGGCCGCGCCGCACGCCACGGCGCCATGGAGCTGCGCGCCGGCACCGTGCACCTGATGCTCCGCGCCGACGAAGCGCGCGACGTGCTCGTCGAGCTCACCCCGACCGACACCCACCATGAGCTGCCCGTCCTGTAGCGCCCCGTCCCTCAGCACCACGGGTGCCTGCGCCTGCGCCGCCGGGGCGTCGTCACCGGCCAGGCACGCAACACGATGGTGCCTCGTCGGCACCCCGAACGTCGGCAAGACCAGCCTGATCAACGCGATCTCCGGCAGCCGCCTCGAGGTCGGCAACTGGTCGGGCACCACCGTCGAGGTGGCCTCGGCCCACGCCGTGGTCGACGGCGCCCCGCTGCACCTGGTCGACCTCCCGGGCGCCTACGCGCTCGGCGGCACCGGCGCCGAGGAGGACGTGGTCCTCCCCGCCCTCGAGGCCGATCCGAACGCGCTCATCGTCAACGTCGTCGACGCGGTGCACCTCGCCCGCGACCTGACCCTCACCCTCGAGTTGACCGAACTCGGCCGGCCGATGGTGGTGGCCCTGAACCTGATCGAACAGGCGACCGCCCGCGGCACCACGCTCGACGTCGCCGCCCTCGAGGCGGAGCTCGGCGTCCCCGTGGTCGCGCTGCGCGACCATCGGCGCCACGGCGCCGGCAGCCTGATCGCCGCCGCCCGGCGTGCTGCGGTGCCGATCCTGGCCGTGGCGTACCCGGAGCCGATCGCCACCGCCGCCGCGGCCTTGGCCGCCGCCGGCGCTCCGACCCGCTGGCACGCGCTCGCCACGCTCACCGACGAACTGCCGGTGCCGGCCGCCGGCGCGGCGCGCACCGCCGCCCGGGGCGCCGTCGCGGCGCCACCACGCGTCCCGGACCCCGTGCTCCAAGGCCATCGCGCCGCCCTGGACGCGGCCGGCATCGATCCCTTCCTCGCCGTCGCCGAAGCGCGCCACCGCACCGCCCACGCCCTCGCCGGCGCCGCCGCGTCCACCGCGGCCGGCCGGATCGACCCCAGCGAGCGGGTCGACCGCTTCCTGCTGAACCCGGTCGTGGGCCCCATCGCGCTCCTCGCGGGCCTGGCGCTGATCTTCCACCTCACCTTCGCGCTCTCCGACCCCTGGGTCGGCCTCTTCGGCACCGTCCAAGAGGTGCTCGCCGGCTGGGTGACGGCCGCGGCGCTGCCGCCGCTCCTCGAGTCGTTCCTCGCCGGCGCGCTGGTCGAGGGCGTCGGCACGGTGCTCGCGTTCGTGCCGGTGCTGTTCGTGCTGTACGTGATCCTCGGGGTGCTCGAGAACGCCGGCATCCTCGCGCGCGTCGCCTTCCTGGCCGACGGCCTCATGCGCGCGCTGGGCTTGCCCGGCCGCGCGGTGCTGCCCATGGTGCTCTCGATCGGCTGCACGGTGCCCGCCGTGCAGGCCACCCGCACCCTCGAGCAGCGGGGCGACCGTCTGCGGGTCGCGCTCGCCATCCCCTCGATCCCCTGCTCCGCGCGCTTGCCCGTCTTCGTGCTGCTGGCCGCCGCCTTCGTACCCGCCTACGCGGCGATGGTGCTCACGGGCCTGTACGTGCTCGGCTTCGCGGTCGCGATCCTCTCGGCCCTCGCCTTCAAGCACCTGCTGCGCACGCCGCCCAGCTCGGGCGCGATGGAACTGCCTTCGTACCGCTGGCCGCCCGCCCGTCTGGTGCTCAAGCTCGCTTGGGCGCGCACCAAGGCCTTCCTCCAGGGCGCCACCGGTCCGATCCTGATCGCGGTGGTCGCGGTGTGGGCGCTGCTGTCGCTCGAGCTCGCGAACGGCATGAGCCTGTTCGAGACCGTCGCGCGCTCGCTGGCGCCGATCTTCGCGCCCCTGGGCCTCGGCGACTGGCGCGTGGTCGGCGCGCTGATCCCGGGCGCGGTCGCCAAGGAAGTCGTGCTCGGCAGCCTCGCGCTGACGCTGCTGGGCGACGTTCCCGCCGCCGGCATCGGGCTGCTGGAAGGCCTGGCAACGATCGGCGCCGGCCTGGTCGCGGCGCTGCAGGGCACGCTGACCGCCCTGTGGGGCCTCGGCGGCGGCGACCCGCTCGACGCGGACCTGAGCGCGCGCCTCGGCGGCGTCCTCACGACCGGCGGGGCGGTGGCGCTGATGGTCTTCACGCTGCTCTACATGCCCTGCGTCGCGACCCTGGCGGCGCTGCGCAAGGCGTTCGGCACGCGCTGGATGCTGTTCTCGGTGGTGTGGCAGACCGGCGTCGCGTACGCGGCCGCCTGGGCGGTGTTCGCGCTGTGGCCCTGAGCTACGCGGTCCTCGAAGCGCTGCGCGCGCCGACGTCGGTCGAAGCGCTGGCGCAGCGGTTGGCCGTACCGGCGCCGCACGTTCGCAGCGAACTCGACCGGTTGGCGCGCCGGGGGTACGTGGCACGGTTGGACGGCGGCTCGGACGACGGCGTGGCCTGCACCAGCGTCGCCTGCGCCGGCTGCGGCTTCCGCGCGGCCTGTGGGGTGGCGCCGGAGGTGCTGTGGGCGCGGGTGGCGAGCGCCCCCCTCACGCCCCCGGCCCGGTGACGAAGCGCCCCGGCGTCGCGCCGGTGTGCGCGCCATCCGCGAGCACCCGCACCCCGTTCACCCACACGTCGCGCACCCCCACCGACAGCTGGTGCGGGTCCTCGAAGGTCGCGCGATCCGCGATCGTCTCGGGGTCGAACACGACCACGTCGGCGTAGGCGCCCTCGCGCACCAGCCCGCGGCCGGCGAGGCCCAGGCGGTCCGCGACGGCGGACGTCATCTTGCGCACCGCCTCCTCGAGCGACAGCAGCCGTTCCTCACGGACGTACTTCCGAAGCACCCGCGGATAGGTGCCGTACCCGCGCGGGTGCACGGGCCCGTTCGCCTTGGCCCACGCCGGGTCGAAGCCGCCGGCGTCGGTGGCGAACTTGATCCACGGCAACGCCACCTGGCGGCGCAGGTTCGCCTCGTCCATCGAGAAGAAGATGGTGCTGATGCGCTGCCCCTCGGCCACCAGCAGATCGAGGGCCGTGGCGATCCAGTCCTGACCGCGCATCGCCGCGATCTCGTCCAGGCGCTTGCCCACGTAGGCCTGATGCTCCGGCAGACGGAAGCCCACCGGCATGATCCCGTGCGGGCCGCCCCGCGTCTCGAGCCCGAGGCCGTCGGCGCCGAGCGTGCCGGAGCGCTCGCCGCGCCCCTCGAGGGTGGCGCGCACGCGGGCGCGCACGTCGGGGTCGCGCAACCGCTCGTACAGGCGCCCGCCCTCGGCGGTCCAGGTCGGCAGGATGGCGGTGAGGCCGGTCCCCGACGCCGCGTACGGGTACATGTCGGCGGTGACGTCCTGCCCGTCGGCGCGGGCGCGCTCGATGCGGTCGATCACCGCCGGCATCAGGTGCCAGGCGCCCGGGTGCGCGGCCTTGAGGTGGTAGACCTCCACCGCCACGCCCGCCTCGCGACCGATCGTCAGCGCCTCCTCGAGCGCCTCGAGCATCCCGTGCGACTCCGAGCGCAGGTGGGTGACGTAGACGCCGCCGTAGGGGGCCATCGCGCGGCAGACGTCGATCAGCTCATCGGTGTCGGCGTAGGCGTCCGGCGGGTAGATGAGCGCGTAGGCGACGCCCACGGCGCCGTCCTCCATCGACTCGGCGAGCACCCGCTTCATGAGCGCGCGCTCGTCGTCGTTCGACGGACCCATGTCCATGCCGCGCGCGTAGTGCCGCAGCGTGCCGCCGCCCAGGAACGAGGCGACGTTCGGCGAGACGCCGTGCTCCTCCATCGCCCGCAGCCAATCCGCGAAGCGCGTCCAGGTGGCGGCGCGCTCGAGCCATACCGGGTCGAGGCGGTGCTCGAAGAGGCTCCCCTCGAGCGGTTCGGTGGTGCGCCCGCCCATGGGCGCGGGGGTCCAGGCCTCCCCCATCACCTCGGTGGTGACTCCCTGGGTGATCTTGGAGAGGCAGCGCCCGTCGATCATGAGCGGCAGGATCGCGTGGCTCTGCAGGTCGATGAAGCCGGGCGCGACCACGTGGCCGGTCGCGTCGACGACGTCGCGCGCCACCTCGGGGTCGATGCGCCCGGGCGGGGCGATCGCCGCGATGCGGTCACCTGCGAGCGCCACGTCGGCGTGGCGCCACGGGTTGCCGGTGCCGTCGACCAGACGGGCGTGGCGGATCAGGGTGTCGAACTCGGGCATGCGCGCCTCCCCCAGAGCCGCCGAGGGCGGCCAGTGCGCCGAGCATGCCACGTGAGCGCGCCGTGGTGGCGCCGGAGCGCCGATGGACGCGCCTCGCGCCCGCTCTCGGCGCTCAGCGCCTCCGCCCGCGCCCGCGCGCCTCGTCGGGGTCCAGCCGCGAGGCGCCGACGTGGCGGTCGAGCCAGGCCACGACCGGCTCGGCCGCCATCCACGTGCGCACGGCGAAGGTGAACGGGGTGCGGGTCTCGAGCGCGTCGCCGGGCGGCAGCCAGGCGGCGACGGTGAGCGACTTGTGCCGAAGCAGCGCCGCGTGCGGGTGGTCGCGCGGGACGCCGCGCGGCGTCCCCTTGAGCACGTCGCCGCCCACCTCGAGCCCGGCGGCGCGGACGGCGTCGAGCGCGGCCACCAGGTCGGGCGCGGCCGGACCCGCAGCGGCGTCGCGGTACCGCTCGAGCTGGTCGGACGCGAGCCGGTGGTAACCGGTGGCCGCCATCAGCCCGCGCGCCGAGAGCTCGACGTAGCGCACCGCCGGCGAGTCGTCCGCGTTCGGCACGTAGCCGCCGGTGGCGCTCTTGAGCGGGCCGGCGTCGCGCGCGAAGCGGAGGTCGCGGTGCGGCCGGAAGAGCTTGGGGCGCTCGGCGCCGTCGGCGGCGACCTCCTCGAGCAGCGCCTCGAGCGGCGCGCGGACGTCCCGCTGCCACACGTCCTTGGTCGCCGCCCAGTAGGCGCGGGAGTTGTCGTTCGCCAGGGCCACGAACCAATCGGTGGCGGCGGGGCCGAACCCGGAGAAGCGCGCTGCGGTCGTGGCCGGTTCGCTCATGCCCGGAGGGTAGCGCCTCCCACGGCCGTGCGCGGGGCGGCCGGCGACGGATCCTTCAGGCCAACGGCTCGTCGAAGCGTTGGAGTTCGACCAGGTACCCGTTGGGGTCGCGCACGAACGCCGACGTGCAGGCGAAGCCCGCGCTGTGCGCCGGCGCCGACACGGCCGGCGCCCCGCGCGCGACCACCGCGTCGAACGCGCCCTGCACGTCGTCGACCAGCAGCGTCAGCACCACCCGGACGCCCTCGGGCACCGCGTACCCGCGGTCGCAGAAGCCGAGGTGGGCGCCCGGCGCGGTGCGGTAGATGCGGCACAACCCCTGGTCGCGCACCAGCGCGAGCTCCAGCACACCGCCGTAGAAGGCGTCGGTGGCGGCTAGGTCGGCGGTCGGCAGGAACGTGATCTGGGCGGAGGGGGCGAGCGGCATGGGTGAGCCTACCCGCCGCACGGCGCGGCCATCCGCCGCGCACCGGCGCGGTCCACCGCGCCGCCCTCCCCCGTTCGGCGGAGGCGCCTGCGACCGAACACCGACGCGCGGGCGGCGCTTCGCTCGCTACGGTGGCCGGAGGAGGTTCCATGAACGACGCCCTCGCCATCGAGACCCGCGCGCTCGGCAAGCGCTACGGACCCGTGGTCGCGCTCGACGATCTCGACCTGCGCGTGCCCAAAGGGTCGGTGACCGGCTTCCTCGGACCCAACGGCGCCGGCAAGACCACCGCCATGCGGCTCCTGCTCGGCCTCGCCCGGCCGACGTCGGGTACCGCGACGATCCTCGGCCGCGACGTCGCCGCGGACGCCACCGAGGTGCGCCGGCGCGTCGGCTTCCTCGCCCAGGATCCGCGCTTCTTCGAGCACGAGACCGCGCGCGCGACCCTGCGCTTCACCGCCCGCTTCTTCTTCTCGGGCCCGGCGCGGGCGATCGAGGACCGCATCGACGCCATGCTCGACCTGGTCGACCTCACCGACAAGGCCGACCGCCCCGTCCGCGGCTTCTCGGGCGGCGAACGGCAGCGGCTCGGCATCGCCCAGGCGCAGCTGCACGACCCGGAGGTGCTCGTGATGGACGAGCCCGCCGCCGCGCTCGACCCGGTGGGGCGCCACGCCGTGCTGGCCATCTTGGGTCGCCTGCGGACGCGTTCGACGGTGCTCTTCTCGACGCACATCCTCGACGACGTGCAGCGCGTCGCCGACCACGTCGCCATCCTCGACCACGGTCGCCTGATCGCGCAGGCGCCGACCCACGAGCTGCTCGCCGGCGACGGGGCGGCGACCTTCGTCGTGCGGGTCCGCCGAGCGGCGCCCGGTTTGGCGGACGACCTGCGGGCGCGGCCGTGGGTCGCCTCGGTCGACGAGACGCACGCGGACGACGACCGCGTCCTGAGGGTCGTCGCCGATGACGAGGAGGCGGCCGAAGCGCAGCTGTTGCGGACGGTCCTGGCGCACCCGGACGCGATCGTCGTCGACTTCCGGCGCCATGCGTTCGAGCTCGAGGAGGTGTTCATGAACCTGGTGAACGGCCGCGGAGGCGCGGCGTGAGCGGGGAGAGCAGCGCGAGCAGCGCGAGCGGCGCGAGCCGACTGGCCGGGCTGAACCCGCACCGGGGTGGCGGCCCGCTCCTGGGCTTCGCCAACCTGTTCCGCCACGAGGCGCGACCGTGGCTCCGGTTCCGGCTCGGCGGCGTGCAGGCCCTGTTGTGGATCGGCCTGCTCGGCGGCGGCCTGCTGCTTCCGCTCGTGGCGATGCGCGAGCTGTTCGCCGCCGAGACCGCGGGGCCCCTCGCGAGCGCCTTCGAGATGTTCTTCACCCTCGGGGCGGTCGGGCCGGCGATCGGCGCGGTGATCCTCGCCCACGGGGCGGTGATCGGCGAGCGCCAGTCGGGCACGGCCGCGTGGGTCATGACCAAGCCGGCGTCGCGCGCCGCGTTCGTGCTGGCCAAGTTCGTGGCCACCGCGCTCGGGCTGGTCGCGACCGCGGTCGCGGTGCCGGGCGTGGTGGCGTACGCGGCGCTGTCGGCGGAGGCGGGGGCGCCGGTGGCGGTCGCGCCGTTCGTCGCCGGGCTGGCGCTGCTGGCGCTGCACGTCGTCTTCTACGTGGCGCTGGCGCTGACGCTGAGCGTGTTCGCGCGCGCCCGCGGTGCGGTGCTCGCGGTGGGCCTCGGAACGATCCTGGCCGGCGACGTCCTGATCGGCCTCGTGCCGGCGCTGGGCGAGGTGGGCCCGTGGCTGCTCGGGCGGCTGGCGCTGGTGGTGGCGCAGGAGGGTCCGCTGCTCACCCCGTGGCCCCCGGTCGCCGTCGCGCTCGGCACGATCGCGCTGCTCGCGGTCGCGGTGGTGCGCTTCGGGCGCGAGGAGCTCTAGCTGCGGCTACCCGCTGCGCGCGCCGCCCGGTACGCGTCCGCGGTCGCATCGTCGGCGAGCACGAAGCGCACCCGCTCGGGTCCGCCCAAGCGCTCGAGCTCGTCGAGCACGGTCTCCATGGCCACGCGCGTGGCGTCCTCCACCGGGTAGCGGTACGTGCCGGTCCCGATCGCCGGCAGCGCGATCGACTCGGCCCGCAGCCGCCGGGCGACGTCGAACGCCGAGCGGTAGGCCGCTTCGAGGACCCGCAGCTCGCCGTCGCCACCCCCCTGCCAGGGCGGCACCGAGACGTGCACCACGTGCTGGGCCCGGAGCCGGAAGCCCGGCGTGACGACGGCGCGGCCGTACTCGAGCTCGCCGAGCCGGCGGCAGGCGGCGGTCAAGCGCGGGCCCCCCTTGCGGTGCACCTCGCCGTCGACGCCGCCGGTGCCGAAGAGGCCGCGGTTGGTCGAGTTGACGAGCGCGTCGACCGCCTCCTCCGTCACGTCGCCGACGACGACCTCGATGCGCGCCGGCCCCGCCTCCGAGCGTGCGACGAGCCGCGGCGTCGGGTCGTCGAGCGCGGCCCCCAGGTTCGGCCGCCCACCCGCCGGGGCGCGATCGGCGGGCTCGGGCGCGTCCTCCAGGTAGGTCCCGCCCCCCGCCTCGGCGAGGGCGCGGAGCAGCGTCCGATCGGGCTTCAGCCCTACCGCCACGAAGCTGGTCGCGACGCCCGCCGCCGTCCGCGCGCCGGAAACGTCGGCGACCAGTTCGGCTCGCCCCGTCACCCCCACGTCGGCCAGGCCGTCGGTGAAGACCACGACCTCGACGGGCGGTTCCGGATCGAAGAGCCCGTCGCCGCTCGCCGGTGGACCCGCGAGCGCCTGCGTCACCCCCTCGACCCAACCCGCGTGCAGCGCGCTGCCGTGCTCGTTGCGCAGCGCCCACGCCGCCTTGACCACCCGGCCCCCCTCGGTCCGGACGGACGCGAGCGGCCGCACCACCTGCGCGCGCGCGTCGAACGCGACCAAGCCGACGCGCGCGTCGGGACCGAGCGCCCCCACGGCGTCGCCGATGGCGGCGCGGGCCGTGCGCAAGCCCGCCTCGCCGACCGACGTGGAGCGGTCGACCACGAAGACGACGGCGGGGTCGCCGCGCGGGTCCACCAGGGGCCGCGCCGGACCCATCCAGCGTGCCGAGCGCGTCATCGCCGCCGCGCTTCGCGCTCCAGCGCGATCGCCTCCAGCCGCGCGAGCAGCACGTCGCGCAGCCGCTCCCGCGCCGTCGGCGTGGGGGGGTCGGCGAAGTCCGCGCGCACATGGAGCTCGAGCCCATCGAGGAGCGGGTAGCGGGTCCAGGCGACGCCCCCCTCGGACGAACCGCGCAGCCCCGGAGCGCGTTCGGGCGCGCGACGGCTCCACGCCTCGCCCTCGAGCGAGCGCCGGTGCAGCAGCGGCGCGGGCAGGGTTTCGAGCGCGTCCGCATCGCCCTCGGGCCGCATGGGTGGCGCCTGCATGCGCAGGGATGCCGCCCGCGGCGCGGCCGGCTCGGCGGGCGGCGCGACGCCGAGCGGCGGGAGCCCGGCGCGACGCCGCAGGTCGGCGAGGCGGGCGCGGACGGGCTCGG
>JAABRX010000092.1 GCA_011390675.1 Trueperaceae bacterium
CGCTACTGGGACTTCCGCAGCGTCGGTCGCGGCGACGTCGACTTCGAGGAGATCATCGTCGCGCTCAACGACATCGGCTACCAAGGCCCGCTGTCGGTCGAGTGGGAGGACGTGCGCATGGACCGCGTCCACGGCGGCGCCGAGTCCGCGGCGTTCTGCAAGCAGGTCGACTTCGCCCCGTCGGGGGTGGCGTTCGATGCCGCCTTCGCCGAAGGCGAAGGCGCGCATTCCGGGAAGGACGACGGGTGACGCGGCCGCTGCGCTACGGCATGGTCGGCGGCGGCGAGGGGGCGTTCATCGGCGCGGTGCATCGCCACGCGCTCGCGCTCGACCACCGCTACGTCTTCACCGCCGGGGCGCTGTCGTCCACGCCCGAGAAGGCGCGCCGCTCCGGCGCCGCGCTCGGCCTCGCCGAGGACCGCACCTACCCCACCTGGGAGGCGATGCTCGAGGGCGAGCTCGCCCGCCCCGCCGACGAGCGCATCGAGCTGGTCGTGGTCGTCACCCCCAACCACGTCCACTACCCGGTGGCCAAGGCCTTCGCCGGCGCCGGCATCCACGTGGTCTCGGACAAGCCGCTCGTGCACACCAGCGAACAGGCCGACGACCTCATCGCCACCGCCGAGCGGACCGGCGTCGTCTTCGCCGTGACCTACAACTACACCGGCTACCCGATGGTCAAGGAGGCGCGTCGCTACGTCCAGGAGGGGCGCCTGGGCCGGCTGCGCAAGGTGGTCGTCGGCTACCACCAGGGTTGGCTCGCGACCAAGCTCGAGGATGCCGGCGCCAAGCAGGCGCAGTGGCGCACCGACCCGGCCCGCAGCGGCGCGGCAGGCGCGATCGGCGACATCGGTTCGCACGCCGAGAACCTGATGACGACCGTCACGGGCCTCGAGCTCGAGGCGATCTGCGCCGACCTCACCACCTTCGTCGAAGGCCGCCGCCTCGACGACGACGGCAACCTGCTCCTGCGCTTCGGAGGCGGCGCCAAGGGCGTCCTGATGGCCTCGCAGGTCGAGATCGGCCACGAGAACGACCTCGTGCTCCACGTCTACGGCGAGGACGGCGCGCTGACCTGGCGCCAAGAGGATCCGAACGCGCTCTGGTTCGCGCCCCTGGAGGGCCCCGTGCAGCTGCTGCGGCGCGGCAACCCGTACCTGGGCGACGCCGCCCAAGGCGCCTCACGGCTCCCCGCCGGCCACCCCGAAGCGTTCCTCGAAGCGTTCGCCAACGTCTACCGCGAGGTCGCGGACGCGATCGGCCGCCACGCCAGGGGCGAGGACCCGGCAGGCGACTACCCCACCGTGCGCGACGGCGCCCGCGGCGTGCGCTTCATCGAACGCACGGTCGCCAGCGCGGCCAGCGACGCCAAGTGGACGCCGTTCTGAGCCCCCGGAAGGAACGCCCCATGGACCCCTACGCCCCGACCCCCGCCGACCGCTTCACCTTCGGCCTCTGGACCGTCTCGAACCCCGGCCGCGACCCCTTCGGCGAGCCCACCCGCGCGCCGATGGACCCGACGCATGCGGTCGCCAAGCTCGCCGAGCTCGGCGCCTACGGCGTCAACTTCCACGACCACGACCTGGTGCCCGACGGCACCCCCGCCGCGGAGCGCGACCGCATCGTGGCCCGCTTCAAACGCGCCCTGGACGAGCATGGCCTGGTGGTGCCGATGGCGACCACCAACCTGTTCACCGACCCCGTGTTCAAGGACGGCGCCTTCACCAGCGCCGACGCCCGCGTGCGCCACTACGCGATCGCCAAGACCATGCGGGCGATGGACCTGGGCGTCGAGCTCGGCGCCAGCACGTACGTCTTCTGGGGCGGGCGCGAAGGCGCCGAGGTCGACGGCGGCGGCAAGCTCTTCGACGCGCTGAGCTGGTACCGCGACGCGCTCGATTACCTGTGCGACTACGCGCGCGACCAGGGGTACGACCTGCGCTTCGCGCTGGAGCCCAAACCGAACGAACCGCGCGGGCACGCCTTCCTCCCCACGGTCGGGAGCGCGCTCGGCTTCATCGCCACCCTGCAGCACCCCGAGATGGTCGGCGTGAACCCCGAGCTCGCGCACGAGACGATGGCGGGGCTCTCGTTCCCGCACGCGCTCGCGGCCGCGCTCGACGCCGGCAAGCTGTTCCACGTCGACCTCAACGACCAGATCATGGGGCGCTTCGACCAGGACCTGCGCTTCGGCGCGGAGAACCTCAAGACCGCGTTCTTCACGGTGCTGGCGCTCCAAGAGGGGGGCTACGAAGGACCGCGGCACTTCGACGCCCACGCGCTGCGGACCGAGGACGAGGCCGGCGTCTGGGCCTTCGCGCTCGGTTGCATGCGCACGTTCAAGATGCTCGAGGCCAAGGCGGCGCGCTTCCTCGAGGACCCCGACGTGGTCGCGGCCCGCGCGGCGTACCGCGCGGACGACCCCGAGGGGGCCTGGCCACCGCGCTACTCCGGATCGCACGCCGAAGCGCTCAAGGGGCGCACGTTCGACCTCGACGCGCTCCGCCTTCGCGGTCCGGGGCTCGAGCACCTCGACCAACTCACGGTCGAGATCCTGCTCGGGGTGCGCTGAGCATGGCCGGCGACCTGGTGCTCGGCATCGACGTCGGCACGTCCGGGGTCGGCGTCGTGGCGCTCGACCAGGACGGCCGTCGCGTCGCGCACGCCGACCACCCGGTCCCGCTCGCGACCCCCCGACCGGGTTGGACCGAGCAGGACCCGGAGGACTGGGTCGCCGCCGCCGAAGCCGGCCTCCGCGAGGTCGCCGAGGCGGTCGGCGCGGAGCGTGTGGCCGCGATCGGCCTGTCGGGGCAGATGCACGGCATGGTCGTGCTCGACGCCGCCGATCGCGTCGTGCGCCCCGCCCTGCTGTGGAACGACCAGCGCACCGGTGCGGCGGTCGACGCCATCACGAACGCCGTCGGCCGCTCCCGGCTGATCGAGCGCACCGGGAACCCGGCGATCACCGGCTTCCAGCTCCCGAAGGTGGTGTGGCTGCGGGCGAACGAGCCCGACGCCTTCGCGCGCACCCGGCGCGTCCTGCTGCCCAAGGACTTCGTCGGTTTCCGGCTGACCGGTGAGGCCGTCGCCGAACCCTCGGACGCGTCGGGCACCGGGCTCTACCACCTGGCGTCCGGCACCTGGGACGCGGAGGTGCTCGGCGCGCTCGACCTGGACCCGGGGCTGTGGCCGCGCCTGGTGCGCTCGGACGAGATCGTCGGCGGCCTGCGCGGTGCGGTCGCCGAGCGGACCGGTCTGCGCACCGGCACGCCCGTGGTCGCGGGGGCGGGCGACAACGCGGCGGCCGCCACCGGGCTGGCGCTCGGGCGCGCCCACCCCCAGGTGGGGAGCGTCAGCCTCGGGACCAGCGGGGTCCTGTTCGCCGCGCTCGACGCCCCCACCCCCGACCCCGACGGCCGCGTGCACCTGTTCGCGCACGCCGACGGCGGCTTCCACCTGCTCGGCGTGATCCTCTCGGCGGCCGGCAGCCTCCGCTGGTACCGCGACACCTTCGCCCCGGGTCGCCCCTACGACGCGCTCGTCGCCGAGGCCGCCGCAGCGCCGGTGGGCGCTGGCGGCGTCACCTTCAAGCCGTACCTGGCGGGCGAACGCACGCCGCATCTGCGCCCCGACCTGCGCGGCTCGTTCCACGGGCTGTCGCTCGCGACGGGTCCGGGCGACGTCGTGCGCGCCGTGCTCGAGGGCGTGGCCTTCGCGCTGCGCGAAGCGCAGGGCGTGATGGCGCCGCTCGCGCGCCCGGAGCGCTGGCTCGCGACCGGCGGCGGCGCCGAGTCGGACGCGTGGCTCGAGATCCTCGCCGACGCGCTCGACGCCCCCGTCGGCCGTCCGGTGGACGAGGCCGGCAAGCCGGCGGTCGTCGGCGCCGCCGAGGGGGCGGCCTGGCTGGCGTGGCGGGCGTCGGGGCACGCACCGGACCGCGCACCGCGCGCTGGCTCGTGGACCGAACCGGCATCGGAACGGCGCGAAGCGACGCAGGCCGCCTACGCCCGGTACCAGCGGCTCGGTCTCGAGGCGCACTGAGTGCTGGCGGGGCGGTCGAGCGGTGGGCGCGCCGCGCCGGTCAGCGCGGCACGCCCGTCCGTCCTCGCGCCCCCGGGCCGCGCTGCGCACCCAGAGCGCGGACGAGGTCCAGGACGCACGACTCGAGCGCCCATTCGGGGTCGCGCCCCGTCTTCATCGCGACGTCGGCCTCGACCGTCGCCCGCACCGCCGCCGCCAGCGTCGGCTCGTCGAGGCGCCGCGCCACCTCGAGCGCGCGCCCGGTGGGGTACGGCGAGGTCCCCAGGGTCCGTGCCGCCTCGTCCTTGGCCACGCGCGGGTCGCGAAGCGCCAACGCGGTGCAGCGCGCGACCAGATCGACGTGCCAAGCGAGCGCCGCGTGCACGCGGATCGGCGCCTCGCCCTGGTCGAGCAGGTCGCGCACGAGCGTCAGGGCGCGGCCGGCATCGCCGGCCGCGAGCGCATCGACCACGTCGAAGGCGCTGCGCGTGGCGGGGCGGTGGGCGATCTCGAGCGCGCGCTCGGGCGTGACCTCCTCCGCCAGCAGGGCCAGCTTCGCGACCTCCCCCGCCGCTCCTGGGAGATCGTCGCCGAACGCGTCGGCGAGCGCGCCCGCCACGTCGCCCTTCACGGCGACCCCCGCGGCCTGCAGCTCCTGAGCCACCCAGCGGGTCAAGCCGGCGAAGCGCGGCGTCGGCAGCGCCACCAGCTCCCCCAACGCGCGCCAGCGCTTCTGGCGCGCCGGGGTGGCGGCGGCGTCGAGCGCGACGACGAGCGCCTCGCCCGACCCCTCGAGGGCGTTCAGTGCAGCGTTGCGCGCGGCCGTGTGCCCCGCGCCGACGAACGCCTCGTCGAGGTCGAACCACACGATCGACGGTCCGAACAAGCCACCTTGCCCCAGCGCATCGGCCACTTCGGCGGCGGTCGCCCCCTCGCCCAAGCGCACCACCGCGTCCGACGCGACGCCCGCCTGCGCGCACGCCTCCTCGAGCGCCGCACGCGCGGCCCGGCGGGCGAGGAACGGATCGCCCACGAACGCGCGCACGTTCGCCACCGTCAGGTGGGTCCCGGTGCGGGTGTCGGCGCGGGCGCGGGCGCCGGAGCGAACGCGCCGACGAGCGCGTCGAGCATCTCGGAGGCGCTCCCGAAGCGCTCCTCCGGCGCCCGCGCGAGCGCGCGCCGCACGACCGGTTCGAGCGCCACGGCCGCGGCGGGCAACGGCGCCAGCGGGACCCGATCGTCGCCCACGAGCCAGCGCACGACCTGGGAGCCGTACGGCGGCTCGCCGACGAGGCAGTGGTAGAGCACGGCGCCGACGCCGTAGAGGTCGGAGCGGTGGTCGGTGCGGATGCCCCGGAACTGCTCCGGCGCCATGTAGTTGGGGGTCCCGAGCAGCTCCTGGTCGCCGGTGATCGCGGTGAGCGCCAGGTCCTTGGCGAAGCCGAAGTCGGTGAGCAGCGCGCGCTCGCCCTTGAGCAGCACGTTCGCCGGCTTGACGTCGCAGTGGACGACGCCGTGCAGGTGCGCGTGTTCCAGGGCGCGCAGCACGTCGGCGACGACCTTGACGGCGCGCGCCACCGGCAGCGGGGGGCCGTCGAGGAGCGCCGACAGGTCGCTGCCGGGCACGTACGCGTACACGAGGTTGCCGTCGAACGCGGCGAGCAGCGGCACGATGTGCGGATGGTCGAGCTTGCGCACGACGTCCGCCTCGCGCTCGAGCCGCCGCGCGACCTCGGCCGACACGCCCAGGAGGCGCTTGACCACGACGAGTCGCTCGTCCCACCGCGCCAACTCGACGCGCACCAACCCCTGCTGGGAGAGCACTCGTACCGGTTCCAACATCGAGGCGAGGCTATCACGGTGCCCCGAACCGACGCAGGGACCGTCGTCCACGCACGGCAGGCCGATCGCGCCGCACGCCGCGAGCGCCCGTCACGGCGCGGGGTAGGGCACGCGCAGCGCCCCTTCCGCCAAGGTGGTGCGCACCGTCGCCCCGGCCGCCCGCAGCCGCTCGAGGACCGCAGGCGACGGGTGTCCGTACCGGTTCGAGCCGACCGACACGAGCGCCAGGCGCGGCTGCGCGGCGCGCAGCAAGGCCTCGGACGTGCTCGAGGCGGACCCGTGGTGCGGCGCCAGGAGGACCGGGGTCGGCGGAACCGGCAGGTCGGCCTCGACCGCGGCGGAGACGTCGCCGAGCAGGAGCGCCCAGGGGTCCTCGCCCCACCGGACCAACAGCGCGACCGAGTCGTCGTTCGCTTCGCCGCGCGCCCGCATCTGGGGGTGCAGGACCTCGAGCACCGCCCCGCCCACGCGGTACCGGTCGCCGCGCCGCGCCTCGAGCACCGGCACCCCGCGCTCGCGCGCGAGCGCCGCCAGGTCGCGGTACGCGGCCACGTCCGGGGCCGGATGACCGACGAGCAGGGCGCCGACCGGGAACGCGGCCACCACCGCCTGCAGGCCCTCGACGTGATCCAGGTCCGGGTGGGTGGCGACCACCAGCGGCAGCGCCGCCACCCCGAGCGCGCGCAGGGCGGGCACCACGGTGCGGGCGCCCACGTCGAAGTCGCCGAACGGCGTGCCTCCCCCGTCGACGAGCACGGCTTGACCGCGGGCGACGCGCACCACCGTCGCGTCGCCTTGGCCCACGTCGAGCACGATCAGGTCGGGCGTGCCCCACGCCGGGGGTACGACCGCGGTGACGGCCATCGCCGCAGCGACGACGGTGGCCGCACGCCACGGTCGCCATGCGCGGTGGACCCCGGCGAGCACCGCGGCGGCGCCCAACGCGTACGCGGCGTGGCCGACCCACGCGACCTCGCCCCAAGGGAGCACCGGCCCGCGGGCCGCCGCATCGGCGAGGGCGATGAGCGCGCCGGCGACCAGCCCCGTCGCGCGGTTGACGCCGGCCGCTGCCCCCTCGCCGAGGAGCCCGAACACGCCGGCGCCGAAGCCGAGTGGAACCAACAGCGTCGCGAGCGGCACCGCTGCGAGGTTGACGATCGGGGCGGCCAGCGGCACCGCACCGAACGCGGACGCCACGAGCGGCAAGGTGGCGGCCTGCGCCGCGACGCTGACCGCGACCGAGCCGGCGACCCAGGCGTGGACGCGCCGGCGCACGCGACGCCCGCCGCGCCGACGGTCCGTCGAGCCGGCGTCGCGCGGTCCCAGCCACCGCGCCACCGGCGCCGCCGCCCACCCCATGCCGAGCACCGACGCGTACGAGAGCTGGAAGCCGAGGTCGCCCACCCACCCGGGGCGCACGAGCAGCGATGCGCCCGCCGCGAGCGCGAGGTGGCTCCCCCACCCCGTACCGCCCAGCCCGAAGGCCCGCCCGAGGAGCGCGAAGGAGACCATCGCCGCGGCCCGGACCACCGCCGGCGCGGGTCCGACCACCGCCACGTACGCGAGCAGCACCGCGACCACGAGCAGCGCGCGCCGGCGGCCCACGCCGCCGACCAGCGCGACGAGCGCCACGGCGAGGACGCCGACGTGCAGCCCGGACAAGGCCAGCACGTGGGCCGTCCCCGAAGCGGCGAACACGTCGCGGAGGGGCCCCAGGTCGTCGCGGATGCCCAGCGTGAGGGCCTGCATGAGCGCGGCACGGGGCGGGTCGAGGCCGGCGACCGTGCCCGCCCGGAGCGCCGCCCGCACCTGCGCGGCCCATCCCGCCTCGCCGCGCGGTTCGGCTCGGATGCCGGTCAGCGCGGCGCGCACGCCGTGGCGGCGGTAGTAGGCGCGCGCATCGAAGCCGCCCGGGTTGCGCCGCCCCGGCAGCGCCTCGACCCGCCCCTCGAGCCAGAAGCGCCCGTCGGAGACGCCCTCGCCGCGCAGGACCAGACCGCGACGCGGCCCCTCCACGGTCCAGGCGACCCCGTCGACGACGCGCGCCTCGAAGGAGATCGACGCCCCGAACTCGGTGGCCCAGGGGTCCGGCGCAGCGAGCGCCGACGCGGCACGAACGGCGCCCATGGTCGCGCCGATGCCGAACCAGAAGACGGCGAGCGGAACCCAGCGGCGGCGCCCCGCCGAACGCGCCCCCATCGCGACCGTCGCCACCATCGCGCCCGCAAGGGCCGCCGCGACCGGTGCGAAGGCGGTCCCGGACGCCCACCCGAGCTCCCCGGTGGCGGCGCCCAGCACCACGCCGGCCGCCCACGGAATCGCCCACGGCACCCAGCGCTCGACGTGCCCCTCGCGCGGCCGCATGGACCCGTCACCGACCGTCCACGCTCACCCAGCCGCGCAGCGCCTCGAGCCGCACCGGGCCGATCCCCGCCACGCGGCCGAGGTCGTCGACGGTGTGGAAGGGGCGCCCGGCGACGATCCGCGCAGCCATGACCGGTCCGACCCCGGGCAGCGTCTCGAGCAACCGGACGGACGCCGCGTTCACGTCGACGCGCGCGTCGCCGGCCGGATCGCCGAGCGCGGGCACGACGAGCGTGGCGCCGTCGCTCAGGCGCGCGGCGCCCTCGACGAGCTCCAGCGCGGCCGCGGGCGTGGGCCCACCGGCCGCGGCGATCAGGTCCTCGACGCGGCTGCCCCACGGAAGCCGGTACCTGCCGGGGCGGTCGACGGCGCCCCCGACCTGGACGACGATGTCCGGGGCGTCGGCCACGACCGCCAGCGGCGCCGGTCGCCATCGCCCCCACCCGGCGCCGAGCGCGAGCGCAGCGCAGGCGGCGAGGGCGAGCAGGAAGGTGGCGCGTTCGGCGCGCGGGCCCATGCCGGCACGCTAGACGACGGGGCGGGATCCGTCGGATCCCGCCCCGCGTTCGGCCGAGCGGCGCTAGGCCGCAGCCGGCTTCGTCAACCGCGCGCCGCGGCGTAGCGCTCGGCGACGGCGCCCCAATCGACGACGTTCCAGAACGCCTTGATGTAGTCCGGACGGCGGTTCTGGTAGTGCAGGTAGTAGGCGTGCTCCCAGACGTCGAGGCCCAAGATCGGGACGTGACCCGACATCAGCGGCGAGTCCTGGTTGGCGGTCGAGTACAGGTGGAGCGCCCCGTCGCCGTCGACGACGAGCCACGCCCAACCGGAACCGAAGCGGTTGGCGGCGGCGTCGGAGAACGAGGACTGGAAGGACTCGAACGACCCGAAGGTCGACGCGATCGCGTCGGCGAGGGCGCCGCTCGGGGTGCCGCCACCCTTGGGGCTCATGATCTGCCAGAACAGATCGTGGTTGGCGAACCCACCACCGTTGTTGCGCACGGCCGTCTGGACGTCCTGCGGCAGGGCGTCGATGCCGCGCAGCAGCTCCTCGATCGACTGCGCCTGGAGCGCCGGATGGCCTTCCAGGGCGGCGTTGAGCTTGCTCGTGTACGCGGCGTGGTGCTTGGAGTGGTGGATCTCCATGGTGCGGGCGTCGACGTGGGGTTCGAGGGCGTCGTGCGGGTAGGGCAGCGCGGGCAGTTCGAAGGCCATGGTGTCCCCTTTCGAGAGGTCGAGAGCGGTCTAGAGCGGTCGATCCACGTGCGCGCGGGGCGCGTTCGCGCCACCGCGGAGGCGGACGGTCGCCGCAGTCTAGCAACGGGGCGCGCGAACGAAGGTGCTCGCGTACGCGGTCAGCGCGACCCGGGCCAGACGACGCCCCACGTGTCCGCGAGCTGCGTGAACCAGCGCTCGAGGCGGCGCCGGTTGACGCCGAGATCACCGCGCCCCAGGCGTGCGGCGGAGCGCGCGTGGAGCACGCGCGCGTCCGGGTCCACCCGCGCCTCGACGTCGTCGACGAAGCGGAAGACGCGGCTGCGATCGGTCGCGTGCAACCGCAGCGCCGTGCGCTCCTCGACCGCGGTGCGCGGCTCGGCCCGGATCACGGCTTCCAACGCATCGAGCGCCGCCGTCGGGTCGAGGCCGTCCGGCAGCGGGAGCGGCGGCAGGAAGTGGGTCGCGTCGTCGGGAGGCGCCTCGGTCGACACGCAGTTGGGGGTGTTCGGGCAGGGCGGCAGCGGCGCGTGGTCGGACGCGAACGCCGGCGTCGTGGCCGCCGCTGCGAGCAGGAGCGTCCAGGTCCATGAGGATGCGTGCATGGTGCAGCCTACTTGACCGTCGCAGGCGGCGATGTCCGGGTAAGGTGCCCGGATCATGGCCAAGAAGAAGCGCTCCGCGCCCGCCCCCACCCGCAAGCCCGCGAAGCCGGCCAAGGCCGCCTCGCCCGCCTCGAGCACCGCGAAGCTCGCCCGAACGCGCCGCGGGCGCCGGAAGGGGAACCCGCTCCCCTGGATCGTCGGCCTCGGCGGCCTCGCCGTGCTCGTGGTCGCCCAGATCGGCATCAACCTCTACCGCGACGCCCGCGCGCCAGGCGAGCGCTTCGCGAGCCAGGGGAACGTCCACGTCGCCTTGGGCACCTCGGTCCCGGGCTACAACTCCAACCCGCCCACCTCGGGTTGGCACACCCCGGACCTCGCCGCATGGGGCACGTACGTCGAGCCCGTGCCCGATCAGCGGCTGATCCACAACATGGAGGACGGGGGCGTGATCCTCTGGTACGAGGCGGGCACCCCCGAAGAGAACGAAGCGCAGGTCGCGGCCCTCCAAGAGGTCGTCGATGGCCGCTACTCGCGGTACGTGATCGCCCCCCGGGAGGACATGCCCACCCCCTACGCGATGACGGCCTGGCAGCGCCTCGAGCGCTTCGACGCGATCGACGCGGTCGCGATGCAGGCGTTCCTGGCGGCCTACCACGGCCTCGACCACCACCCGCGGTGAACGCGCCTCGCGCCCGCGGCGTCGTAGCATCGGCCGCATGAACCCGCAACGCCTGACCCTCGTCACCGTCGTCGTCGCCGTCCTCGTAGTCGCGGGCATCCTGATCGCGCCGCGGCTGGGGGGCTCGGAGGCCGCCGACCTCGACGTCTCCGGACAACCCGCCATCGGCGCCGCCGCCGCGCCGGTGACCATGGTCGTCTTCGAGGACTTCCGGTGCCCCGGCTGCCAGAGCTTCGAGCTGAACGTGATGCCCGGCATCCGCCGCGATTACGTCGACGACGGCCAGGTGCGCGTGGTGTACATGAACCTGCCGGTCCTCGGCCCCGCTTCGGACTACGTCGCGCGCGTCGGCGAGTGCGTCTTCGCGCAGAGCAACGACGCCTTCTGGGAGATGAAGACGCCGCTCTACCGGGCGCAAGAGGAGCTCACCGACAACCGCCGGGCGCTCGAGCTCGCGCTCACCTACGCGCCGGGGGTCGACGCCGCGCAGGTCGACGCATGCATGGCCGATCCGGCGAGCCTCGAGGCCGTGCGCGCCGACTCGGCGACCGCCTCCGAGTTGGGTCTGCGAAGCACGCCCTCCGTGGTGGTGAACGGCGTCGCCGTCTCGACGCCGAGCGCCGACGCCGTGCGCGCCGCGATCGACGCCGCGCTCGCGAACTGACGTCCCGACCATGGGCCGCCTGGTCTGGCTCTACCTCGCCTGGCTGGTCGCCATCGGCGCCACCGCCGGTTCGCTCTACTTCTCCGAGGTGCGCTTCTTCGTCCCGTGCGCGCTCTGCTGGTGGCAACGGATCTGGATGTACCCCCTGGTGCCGCTGCTCGGGATCGCCACCTTCCGCCAGGACGCCCAGGTCTGGCGCTACGCGCTGCCGCTCTCGACGGTGGGGCTGGCGACGTCGACCTACCACTACCTGATCCAGAAGGTGCCCGGCCTCGCGCCCCCCGCCTCGTGCGCCGGTGGGGTGCCGTGCACGGCGCAGTACATCGACTGGTACGGCTTCGTGACGATCCCGCTCCTGGCGGGCATCGCCTTCCTGCTCATCACCGTCGCGCTCACCGTGCTCGCCGTCCGCGGGCGCGCCGCCGGCGGCGCCTGACGCCGCCTCAGGGCCGCCCACCGCCGGGGGTCGCGGACGCGCCCTCCGGATCCTCGCCGTCGCGGTGAACCCAGCCGGCGGCCCAGGTCACCCAGAGCCACCAGCCCTTCACCGGCCGATAGACGAGCACCACGGTAGCGACCGCCACCCCGACGAGCCAGAACTCGAGCCCGGCGTACAGGCCACGTCCCGGGACCGTCGCCCACGCGAAGAGCCCCATCGCGACCACCGCGAGCGCGTAGGCGAGCGCAGCCGCGCCCAGCCAGGTGCCGCCGTCGCGTTCGAAGACGACGCCGCAGCGGGCGCAGCGCGGCCGCAGCCGGTAGACGCCGTCGAACGCACCGGGCGCACCACAGGCAGGGCAGCGCCCGACGACGGCCCCGATCATGCGCCGCGGCGTGGCCCATCGGGAGCCTGCGAGCGGCGGGTGCGCGTTCGCCGGGGCGCCGCTCACGGGGGCACCGACGCGGTGGCGTCGGACCAGCCGGCGACCGGACCGAAGCGGTCCGGTCGCGCCGCCCGGAAGCGCTCGAAGCCCGCCTCGCTCAGCTCCTCGCCCGAGGTCCCCGCCCACATCTGGAAGGGGACCAGGTACGAGCGGGCGTCGCGCACCTCGTCTCGGAAGAGCCGCGCGAGCAAGCCACCGGCCTCGAGGTAGCCGCTGGTCTCGTACGCCTCGAGCGACGCCGTGAGATCGTAGGCGACGCGCCGGAACTCGGCCTGCCACGCGCCGCCCTCGAGCGTGAGCCACAGGTATTGGGCGCGGCCATCGCCGTTGAACGGGCTCCCCACGGCGCCGCTGTTGAGCACCAGCGTGCGCCCCCAGCGGCGCTCCATCGGCATGTGCGTGTGCGAGCCGACGAGCACGTCGGTCGGGTGCATCTCGAGGATCTCGGACAGGGTGGCGTCCGACGAGCGCCGGCCGAGGCCTTCGCGGTAGTGCCGCGGCGTGCCGTGGGCGATGAGCACCCGCGGCCCGTCGGACGGTCGCACGGCGGTCGTCATCGGGAGCGCGCGCAGCGCGTCGAGCCGCCCCGCTTGCTCGAGCTCGTGGGCGCACCAGCGGTTGGCGTGCCAGAACGGCGCGTCGTGGAACTCTTCCGGGAGCGCGGGATCGCGGTCGACGAGCATCCGCATCAGGTCGTCGTGGTTGCCCAGCGTGAGGCGCGCCCCGAGCGCGGTGAGGCGCGCGACCACCGCCGCCCCCTGAGGACCGCGGTTCACCAGGTCGCCGTTGACGATCAGCTCGTCGACCGCGTGGTGTTCGGCGTCGGCGAGCACGGCTTCCAGAGCCGGCAGGTTGCCGTGGACGTCGGCGAGGACGGCGATGCGCACGCCGGCACTGTACCCAGCCTCGCCGGGTCCGTCGGTCGGCCGCGGGTGGCGCCCATGCACGACGGCGCCTCCTCGGGTACGCTCGCGCGTGCCCTCGAACGCCTCCCGAGCCCTCGTCGTCGCCACCCTCAAGCCCCGCCTGGCCGTGATCGCCGCGGCGGTGGAGCACGCCGGCTGGATCTGCGACACCCACGCCGACCCCGGCTCGGCCCTCGCAGCGTTGCGCGAAGGGGGCCACGGGCTCCTGGTCGTCGACGCGTACCTCCGCGGGGCTTCGCCCGCCGGGTTCGCGGCTTGGTCCCGGCGCCTCGATCCGGCGCGGCCGGTCGTGGTCGTCCGCGCCGGTGACACCGGGCACCCGGTCGAGGGGGCGCGCTCGTCCACCGCCGCCGCCGACGTGGTGCTCGACTTCCCACCGTCCGCTTCGGAGCTACCCGCCGCAACCGGGAGCGCGCCGCCGCCGCCCAGCGCGGCCGCCAAGGCGCTACCGCTCGAGGGCTCCACCGCGGTGGTCCCGCTTCCCGACCTCATCGAGATGCTCGCCTTGGGGGGCGAGGGTTCGCTCGTCGAGCTGCACGGGGGGGTCCGCGGGCGCGTGTGGATCGTGGGCGGGGCGTTGGTCCATGCCGAGGCGACCGTCGACGACGCCCCCCACACCGGCGTGCGGGCGCTGGCGACGCTGCTGGCCGCGCCGAGCGCGGCGTTCGAGGTCCGGACGCCGGCGGTCGCCCCGAGGCGCACGGTGCACGTCTCGACCCCGGCGGCCCTCACCGAAGCGGCCCGCTTGGTCGACGAGGGCCGGCGCGCCGCCGAGGTGCTGCGCCGGATCGTGGCCGACGTGCCCGACGTGCTCGGGGCGGCGATCGGGTATCCGCTGAACGAGGCGCCGGCGACGACCCACGGCGACGGCGCGCATGCGTTCGGCGTCGCCAAGGAGCTCCTCGAGCTGGCCCGAGCGCAGGTCGGCACGGCCAGCCACCTCGCGGTCGAGGGCGAACGCCATGCGTTCGCGATCCTGCGCTACGGCGAGGGGAACGTGGTCGCGGCCCACGCGCCGCGCGGGCGCTCGTTGGTGCTGCTCGCGGCGCTCACGAAGGCCGTGCGTTCGGCGCCTCGCTGAAGTCGGTCCACCCGCGGCCCGGACCGCCGAGCGCCGCCTCCGCCGCGCGCCCCATCGCGTCCGCGGGCGCGGTCCGTCCGGTCCACGCTTCGAAGGCGGCCGCCCCTTGCCACACGAGCATCGGCAGCCCGTTCTGGACGGTCAGCCCGGCCGCCGCGGCCGCGCGCAGCAGCGGCGTGCGCGCGGGGCGATAGACGAGATCGACCACGGCACCAGCGCTGGGCAGCACGCCGGCGGCGAGCGGCGACCCCGGCGGTCCACCCACCATCCCCACGGTCGTGGTCTGGACGAGCAGATCGGCGGCCCGCACCGCCGCTTCGACCTCGTCCGCCGCCAGGACGGTCGCGCCATCGGCGCCCAGCTCGGCGACGAGCGCCTCGGCGCGCGCGACCGATCGGTTGAACACGGCGACGGTCGCCCCCCGGTCGCGCAGCGCGGCGACGACCGCGCGCGCGGCACCCCCCGCGCCCAGGACCACCGCCGTCGCATCGGGACCGTACGCGCCGAGCGCGTCGAGTGCCCGCGCGAAGCCGGCGAGGTCGGTGTTGTCGCCGACGAGCCGATCGCCGTCGCGCACGATGGTGTTCACCGCCCCCAGGCGCCGCGCCGTCGGGCGGAGCTCGTCGAGCAGCGGCACGACGGATTCCTTGTGGGGCACGCTGACGTTGGCCCCCCACCACGGTGCCGAGCGCAGCGCCGCGACGGCCGCCGCGAGCGCGTCCGGCGCCACGTCGAGCGCCTCGTAGCGCGCGCGCAGCCCCAGCGCGTCGAGCGCCGCCTGCTGCATGGCGGGGCTCACCGAGTGCCCGGCCGGATGGGCGAGCAGGGCCAAACGCGCGCCGTCCATGCCGGTCAGGCGGCCCACGCCTCGGCGGCCGCGCGCACCGCCTGGGCGGCGAACGCGACGTCGTCGTCGTCGAGGTCGAGGTGGGTCACCAGGCGGACGGCGCGCGCGCCCATGGCGTTCGCCTTCACGCCGTGCGCCTCCAGTTCCACGACGAACCCGCGCGCGTCCGCGATCTCCAGGTAGACCATGTTCGTCTGCACCCGGCCCTGGTCGATGGCCACGCCCGGCGCGCCGTCGAGCGCCTGGGCGAGGGCGCGGGCGCGGCGGTGGTCGTCGCCGAGCCGCGCCGGGCCCTCCCGCACCGCGATCAGCCCGGCGGCGGCGAGCACCCCGGCCTGGCGCATGCCGCCGCCGTACATCTTGCGGTAGCGATGCGCCTCGTCGATCAGCGCGCGCGCGCCGACGAGCACGCTGCCCACCGGGGCGCCCAGGCCCTTGGAGAGGCAGAGCGAGACGCTGTCGAAGGGGGCGCACACGATGGCGAGCGGGACCCCGAGCGCCTCCGCCGCGTTCCAGGCGCGGGCGCCATCGAGGTGGTACGGGACCCCGGCCGCGCGCGCGACGTCGCCGATCGCAGTGGCGACCGCCAGCGGCACGACGGTCCCGCCCGCCTTGTTGTGGGTGTTCTCGAGCACGACGAGTCCGGTGGGGGCCTGGTGCCGTCCGGGGCTGACGGCGCCGCGCACCGCCTCCGGGTCCGGGACGCCGCCGGGCGCGGGCACCAGCCGGGGCATGAGGCCGGCGAGCACCGCCATGGATCCGAGCTCGTACTCGTACACGTGGGCGCCCTCGGGGGCGATGACCTCGACCCCGCGGGTGGTGTGCGCCGCGAGCGCGACCTGGTTGCCCATCGTGCCGCTCGGGACGAACAGGCCCGCCTCCTTGCCGGCGAGTTCGGCGGTGAGGGCCTCGAGCCGAAGGACGGTCGGGTCCTCGCCGTAGACGTCGTCGCCCACCTCGGCCTCGGCCATCGCACGGCGCATGGCGGGGCTCGGTTTGGTGACGGTGTCGGAGCGGAGGTCGACGGTGCGGGGGGGCGCGGGATGCATGGGCCCGTCGTACCATCCGCCGCCGCGGGGACTCGTCGGGCGCGGCGCGCCGTCGGAGACCGACCCCGACGGCCCGCGCCGCCCGGTCAGACGATCTGCGGGGCGGCGTCCTTGAGCTCTTCGAGCCACGATCCGAAGGCGTCTCGCCCCGCCCGGTACGCGGCCTCGCGGCGCTCGCGCTTGCCGGGCGCGCCGCGCCCCTTGGGCGCGACCGGCACCAGGCCCCAGTTCGCGTTCATGGGCTGGAACCCCTCGGCCTGGGCGCTGGCGAGGTAGCGCACGAGGCCGCCCAGCATCGTCGCCTCGGGCGGAATGGCAGGCGGGAAGCCGAGCGCGCGCCGCGCGGCGTTCGTGCCCGCGAGCCAGCCCGTGGCGGACGACTCGAGGTACCCCTCGGTCCCGGCGAGCACCCCGGCGACGAACACGTCCGGTCGCGTGCGCAGCGACAGGTCGGCGTCCAACAGCCGTGGCGCGCACAGGTACGTGTTGCGGTGCATCACGCCGTAGCGCACCACGTCGGCCTCCTCGAGGCCGGGGATGGTCTGGACGACCGTCTTCTGGTCGCCCCACTTGAGTCCGGTCTGGAAACCGACCAGGCTCCACATGCGACCGGCCGCGTCCTCCTGGCGCAGCTGCGCCACCGCGAAGAAGCGCTCGCCGGTGACCGGGTGCTCCAGCCCCACCGGTTTGAGCGGTCCGAAGCGCGGCGTGTCGTAGCCGCGCCGAGCGATCTCCTCGATCGGCATGCAGCCCTCGAAGAACTCGAGCTTCTCCCAGTCGTGCGGGGTGTGCGACCGCGCCTCCGCGACCGCCGCGTACCAGCGGTCGTACGCCTCGCGCGAGAACGGCAGGTTGAGGTAGTCGTCGGCCTGCCCGTACCGCCCCTTGCGGTAGGCGACGTCCAGGTCGATCGAGTCGTGCGCGATCACCGGGGCGGCGGCGTCGTAGAAGCCGAGGAACCCCTCGCCCACCAGCTCCTGGATGGACGTCGCCAAGGCGTCGCTGGTCAGCGGCCCCGAGGCGAGCACCACGATGCCCTCGGGAACCCGCTCGACCTCGCCGACGTGGACCGTCACGAGGGGGTGCGCGCGCACCTCGCGGGTCACGCGCTCCGAGAACGCCTCGCGGTCGACGGCCAGCGCGCCCCCGGCCGGCACGCGGGTGGCGTGGGCGCTGGTGACGACGACGCCGCCGGCCGCCGCCATCTCGGCTTGGAGGAGTCCCTTGGCGTTGCTCTCCCCTTCGCCGCCGAGGCTGTTGCTGCAGACGAGTTCGGCGAAGCGGTCGGTGTGGTGGGCGGGGGTCGTGCGGACCGGCCGCTGCTCCCACAGGTCGACGGCCACGCCCAACCGCGCCGCCGCGAGGGCGGCGTCGCTGCCGGCCATGCCGGCGCCGATCACGGTGATGCGTGGAGCGAGGGTTCGGGTCCCGGGCACCTCAGTACCGCCGGCGCCGCGGCCGCAGCCAGCCGATCAGCGCGATCAACACCGTGGCGACCACGAGGCCGGCGCCGGCGGCCGCGACCGCGAGCGGCACGAACGCCACGGCCTCGCCCACCACCGCCCCCAAGCGCTCGGCCAGCCACCCGCCCCAGGCCGCGACGCCGGCCGGCGCACCGATGGCGGCGACGTCGGCGGGCGTGGTGGCGGCCACCGGCGTGGTCGTCGGCAGGACGACGGTGGCGATGGCCCAGAGCGGCGCACCCGCCGCCGCGATCGCCAGGCCGGGCACCCACGCGCGCGCGTACCCGGTCGCCGCGAGCGCCGCGACCGCCAGCAACAGGACGCCGACGACGCCGAACACGCCGCTCCACAGCCGGTAGCGTCCGTGCGCGGCGGCGGCCGTGGCCTCGAAGGTCCAGTCGGCGCGGTCGACGCGGGCGCGGGCCAGCGGGTCGGCCAGCGCCGCGCCGAGGGCCGAGGGACCGGCTTCGTAGCTGCGCTCGGCGAGCGCCGCGAGGGTCGCGGCGCGTGCTTCCTCGGGCGTGAGGCCCGCGAGGTCGGCCGGCACGGGGAGCGCCCCGCGTGGGTCCGAGGTGGGCGCGGCGTCGGCCGCGACGGCCCGGAGCGCCGTCAGGCGCTCGTCGAGGGCCGGGTCGCGGTCGCGGAGCGCAGCATCGAGCGCGGCGCGCCATGCGGCGGGCAACGGTCCGTCGAGCGCGACCGCGAGCGCTTGGCTCAACTGCGCGTTCGCGAGCGCCGCTTCGGCCGCCGGGCGTCCGCCATCGAGCAGGAGCGTCGTCACCCCGGCCACCACGCGCTCGCCCACGACGGCCGGCCCCGCCCCCTGGACCTGGTTCACGGGGAGCCGCACGAAGATGCCGACGATCGGCTGCACCGGCTGACCGGGGTTCTGCTGCGCCTGGGTGGCCCAGTCCGCGGCGCGACTGCCGTCGTCGACGCCGAGCGGGTAGAGCGCGCGACGCAACTCGGCTTCGGCCAGCGGACGCAGGACCGCGTCGTCGAGCGCGCGCAGTTCCGCGGCGAGCGCCGGATCGGTCACGCCGTCGAGCCAGCCCGAACCCTGGAGCCGGGCGGTGGCGAGGGCGTCGGCGAGGCGGGCGCGTGCAGCGTCGACGGTGAGCGACGCCAGCTCGGGGAGCGGCACCGCGACGCCCGACCCGAGGATGGGTTCGAAGGGGTCGGTGAGCTGCACGACCGGCTCCTCGGCGACGAGCGCGAGCGCGCCCGCGCTCTCGACGAACGCGGCGTCGAGGAGGGCTGCGTGCAGCGAAGGTCCGAGGTCGGGGGCGGTCGCGCGCGCGGCCATCCCCGCCGCCGTCGCGATGGCGATCGCGGCCCACGCCAGGAGCGCGGCCGCCCACGTCACGTCCACTTGCCAGGCCGAGCGTCCGGGGTTGCGCATGCGGCATGGTACCCGCCCC
>JAABRX010000093.1 GCA_011390675.1 Trueperaceae bacterium
GGCCGCGACTACGACCTGACGCTGCAGTCGTTCACCTCGAGCGGCGACCCGGCGATCGGCTACCACCGCATCTACCTGTCCGCCGAGCCGGGCTCGAACTTCGTCAACGCCAGCGGGTACTCGAACGCCGACGTCGACCGCCTGTTGACCGAGGCCGCCGGCCTGGCCGACCGGAGCGCGCGCGCCGCGCTCTACGCCGAGGCGATGGCGATCCTGGCGCAGGACGTGCCCACCCTGCCGATCTTCGACGAGCTCTCCACCCAGGCCTCGTCGGCCAACCTGAACGGCCTGCTGCAGCGGCTCGACCAGCGCGACGGGCTCGAGTTCGCCTGGTTCGGCAACTGAACGTGCGGCCCAGCCCGCACCGCTGAGCCGATCGTGAGCGCCCGCTCGTGAGCGGCGCCAGAGGATCCAAGGCGCTCGGGGTCTACGCCCTCGAGCGCCTCCTCAACGCCATCCCGCTGGTCCTCGGGGTCATCGTCATCAACTTCGTCCTGGTCTCGCTCGCTCCGGGCGACCCGGTGACGGCGCTCATCGGCGAGTACCCGGCACCCCCCGACTACGTCGAGCGCGTCCGCGCCCAGTACGGCCTCGACGCCTCGCTCCCCGAGCGCCTGGTGCGCTACCTGGGCAGCGTCGTGCGCGGCGACCTCGGCTTCTCGTTCGCCAACCGCCAGCCGGTGGCGACGCTCGTGATCGAACGCCTCGGCCGGACGCTGCTGCTGATGCTGACCACCGTGATCTTCGCGACCGCGGTCGGCATCGTGCTCGGCGTGTGGGCCGCGCGGCGGCCGCATTCCGCGGTCGATCGCGGCGCCACCGGGTTCGCGCTGCTGGGCTATTCGATCCCCGAGTTCTGGCTGGGCCAGATCCTGATCCTCGTGTTCGCCGTCGGCCTCGGATGGCTGCCCGCCGGCGGCTTCCGCAGCATCCGTGCGGATTACGTCGGATGGGCGGCGGTCGTCGACCAAGCGCGCCACATGATCCTGCCGATGCTGGCGCTGTCGTTCCGGTACATGGCGATCACCACGCGCCTGACGCGCGCCAGCCTGTTGGAGGTCATGAACGCCGACTACATCCTCGCCTCGCGAGCGCGCGGGCTGTCCGAGCGCCGGGTGCTGTGGGAGCACGGCCTGCGCGCCGCCGCGCTGCCGATCATCACCGTGGTGGGCTACAACTTCGGGTTCATCGTGGCCGGCTCGGCGCTCGTCGAGACCGTGTTCGGCTGGCCGGGGGTGGGGCGCCTGATGTACGACTCGATCTTCACCCGCGACTACCCGGTGTTGCTCGGCATCCTGCTGCTGGTGTCGGTCTCGGTCATCGTCGTCAACCTCCTCACCGACCTCGCCTACGCCCTCTTCGACCCGCGGGTGCGCTACTGATGGCCGTTCCCGTGCCCGCTCGGGCGGCCGCCGTCGGTGGGCTCGCCGGCTTCTGGCGCCAGTTCCGGCGCCACCGCACCGGCGTCTTCGGCCTCGTGGTGGTCGCCGTGATCGGCTTCGTGGCGCTGTTCGCGCCGTGGTTGGCGCCGTACGACCCGTTCACCACGTCGCGAGCCGCGCTGCAACCGCCCGGGACGCCCGGCTTCCTGCTCGGGACCGACCACCTCGGCCGCGACGTCCTCTCGGGCATCGTCTGGGGGGCGCGCGTGTCGCTGATCGTCGGGCTCGCGGCCGCCTTCACCGCGACGGTGATCGGCATCGTGGTCGGCGCCGTGGCCGGCTACTTCGGCGGCTGGGCCGACGAGCTGCTGATGCGCGTCACCGAGCTGTTCCAGATCATCCCGCGCTTCGTGCTCGCGCTGATCGTCGTCGCCTTCTTCGGGTCGGGGCTCGTCAACCTGATCCTGGTGATCGGCATCCTCAGTTGGCCGCAGACGGCGCGCCTGGTGCGCAGCCAGTTCCTCCGCCACCGGTCGCTGCCCTACGTCGATGGCGCGCGCGTGATCGGCATGAACCCCGCGCGCATCATCTTCGCGGAGATCCTGCCCAACGTCCTCGCCCCGGTGATCGTGGTCGCGTCGCTCGACATCGCGCAGGCGATCTTGCTCGAGGCGAGCCTCGGCTTCTTCGGCCTCGGCGACCCCAACCTGCGCAGCTGGGGCGGCATGCTCAACACCGCCCAGCAGTACGTGCGCATCGCCTGGTGGATGAGCGTCTTCCCGGGCATCGCGATCTCGCTGGCGGTGCTGGGCTTCAACCTGGTGGGCGACGGCCTCAACGAGGCGACGGACCCGCGGCTGCGGGAAGGATCATGAGTTCCCCCGTCCTCGAGCTCCGCGGCGTCACCACCGAGATCCGCAGCGTGCGGGGGCTCGTGCGCCCCGTCGACGAGGTCTCGCTCTCGGTGGCCGCCGGCGAGGTGGTCGGGCTGGTGGGGGAGAGCGGCAGCGGCAAGTCGATGACGGCGTTCTCGATCCTGCGGCTGTTCCCGACCAAGGCCGCGCGGGTGACCGGCGGCGAGGTCCTCCTGAACGGGCGCGACCTGCGCGGTTTGAGCGAAGGTCAGATGCGCGCGGTGCGCGGCCGCGAGGTGGGCATGATCTTCCAGGACCCCGCCTCGTACCTCAACCCGGTGCTGACCGTCGGGCGCCAGTTGGAGCAGCAGCTCCAGGCGCACGCCCTGGGTGAAGGGGCCGAGGCGCGCATCGCGGAGCTTCTCACCGACGTCGGTCTGTCGCCCGAGGTGGCGCGCCGCTATCCACACGAGCTCTCCGGCGGTCAGAGCCAGCGCGTCGGCATCGCCAGCGCGCTCGCGTGCCGCCCCTCGCTCGTGGTCGCCGACGAGCCCACCACGGCGCTCGACGTGACCATCCAGGCGCAGGTCCTGCGCTTGATGGCGCGCTTGCAGCGCGAGCGCGGCGTCGCGATGCTGCTCATCACCCACGACCTGGGCGTCGTCGCCGAGGTCTGCGACCATGTGGTCGTCATGTACGCCGGCCGCGTCGTCGAGGACGCGCCCGTGGCCGAGCTGTTCGCGCGGCCGCACCACCCCTACACGCAGGGATTGCTCGACGGCGTGCTCGATCTGGTGACCCCCAAGGCGATCCGGGTGGCGATCGAGGGGAGCGTGCCCGACCTCGCGGATCCGCCGTCGGGCTGCCGCTTCCACCCGCGCTGCCCGCACGCCATGGACGTCTGCACGCGCGAGGTGCCGCCGCTGACGCCGCGCCCGGACGGCCCGGGGCGCGTCGCCTGTTGGCTGCACGATCCGGGGCATGCGCCTGCGGCGGCCGAGGTGGCGTCGTGAGCCGCGAAGCCGATGCCCCCACGCTGCTCGAGGCGCGCGGGTTGGTCAAGCTCTTCGCCAGCGGCCGCCGGCTGTTCGGTGCGCGGCGCTTCGTGCACGCGGTCAACGGCGTCGACTTCGAGGTCGGCGTCGGCGAGACCTTCGCCCTCGTCGGCGAGAGCGGCTGCGGCAAGACCACGACCGCCCGGATGGTGCTCGGCCTCGAGCCGCGCACGCACGGCAGCTTGAGCTTCCACGGCACCCCGATGGAGGACCTCGATCCGGCCGAGCGCGCCCGCTTCCGGCGGCGCGTGCAGGTGGTGTTCCAGGACTCGAACGCCAGCCTCAACCCGCGCAAGACGCTCCGCCAGATCCTGGCCACCGCGCTCACCGTCTCGGGCGCGGTCCCGAACGGAGACCGGGCTGCGGTGCGTGCGGCCGTGGTGCGGCTGCTCGAGGACGTCGGCCTCACGCCCGCCGAGTCCTTCCTCGACCGGCTGCCCCACGAGCTCTCGGGCGGCCAGCGGCAGCGCGTCGGCATCGCCCGCGCGCTCGCGCCCGAGCCCGAGCTGGTCGTCGCCGACGAACCGGTGTCGGCGCTCGACATCAGCGTCCGCGCTCAGGTGCTGACGCTGCTCGACCGCATCCAGCGCGAGCGCGGCGTGGCGTTCCTGATGATCAGCCACGACCTCGCGGTCGTGCGCAACGTCGCCCGGCGCGTCGGCGTCATGTACCTCGGGCGCATCATCGAGACCGGACCGGTGGGCGCGGTCTTCGCCCGCCCCGTGCACCCCTACACGGCGGCCCTGGTCGACGCCACCCCGCTCCCCGACCCCAGCCCCGCCGTGCGCGGCCGCGCGCACGTCGAGGTGAGCGGCGACGTGCCGTCGCCGGTGCAGCTGCCCAGCGGTTGCGCCTTCCACCCGCGCTGCCCGATCGCCGTGGACGTCTGCCGCCGCGACGTGCCCGAGCTGCAGGACGTCGGCCAAGGCGTGTCCGTCGCCTGCCATCGGGCCGCCGAGCGGCTCGCCGGCCTGGAGCTGCCGACGACCGCGCCGCTCACGGCCGCCCCCCGAACCCCCCCACAGGAGGACCCCGCATGACCCAACCCGCGAACCCGCAACGCCACGTCCGCGCGCTTCCCGGCGACGTCGCCCCGTACGTCTTGATCCCCGGCGACCCCGGCCGCGCCGAGCGCATCGCCGACGCCTTCGCCACCAAGCACCTGGTCGCCCGCAACCGCGAGTACGTGCTCTACACCGGCACCACCGCCGCGGGCACCCCGATCAGCGTCTGCTCGACCGGCATCGGCGGCCCGTCCGC
>JAABRX010000094.1 GCA_011390675.1 Trueperaceae bacterium
CTTCGTCGTCGGCTCGCTCCTGGGGGTCAAGGTGGGCGCGGTGCTGGGCACCGACTCGAACATCTGGCTCGCCGAGCAGCCGACCATGACCGAGAAGGAGGCGCTCTACCGCCAGGTGGAGGCGACCACCATCCAGATCGCGATCCAAGCGGTCGACGACCTCCACGCCGCGACGGCGTGACGCGCGACCTGCTCGTCCACGGCGCCGACCTGGTCGACGTCGTCACCCAGACCGTCTACCGGGGCTGGTTCGCCGTGCAGGACGGGCGGTTCGTCGAGGTCGAGGCGGGCGAGCCGCCGGCGCCCGACGAGCTGCCGGCCCACGAGCGCCTCGACCTGAGCGGCGCGGTGGTCCAGCCCGGCTTCCTGGACGTGCACATGCACATCGAGTCGAGCCTCGTCACGCCCCGGCGCTTCGCCGAGGCGGCGCTGCCGCACGGCACCACGACCGTCCTGCAGGACCCGCACGAGGTCGCGAACGTCGCCGGTGCCGAGGGCATCCGCTGGATGATCCGCGCCAGCCAGGGCTTGCCGCAGCGCATCTACTCGGCGATCTCGAGCTGCATCCCGGCGACCTCGGTCGACCTGGAGACGCCGAACGCGTCGATCCGCCCCGAGGACGTGACCGATTTGGCGCGCGAACCCGGCGTGGTGGCGCTGGGCGAGCTCATGGACTTCCAGGGGCTGGTCGACGACGACCCGCACCTGGTCGCCATGGTGCGCGCGGCGGCCGAGGCCGGCCTCGGCCTCGAGGGGCACGTGCCGACCCTGACCGGTCCCGAGCTCTCGCGCTACGTCGCGCACGGCATCCGCTCCGACCACACCTTGTCCACGCCCACGAAGCTGCACGAGCAGCTGCGCAAGGGGCTGTGGGTGATGCTGCAGGAGAAGTCGCTCACGCCCGACGTGGTCGCCGCGGTCATGGCGCTCCCCGACCGCAGCCGCGTGCTGCTGATCACCGACGACGTCATGCCCAACCGGCTGACGTCCGGCCACCTGAGCCGCATCGTGGAGGTCGCCGTCGCCCAAGGGTGGGACCCGCTCGACGCGGTCGCCGCCGCGACGCTGCGCCCCGCGAGCTACCTCGGCCTCCACGACCTGGGCGTCCTGGCTCCGGGCGCACGAGCCGATTGGCTGGTCACCGACACGCTCGTGGCGTACCCGCCGCGGCAGGTGGTCGTCGGAGGGCGGGTCGTCGCCGAAGCGGGGCGCACGTTGCCGTTCGACGCCGCCACGCCCGCACCGCCGGCGACGCCCGGGTTCGGGGTGCGCGCGGTGCCGGCCGAGCGCCTGGGGTTGCCGACCGGTCGCGGACCGGCGACGGTGCGCGCGCGGGTGGTGGTCGTCGACCAGGTCAACAGCTTCACGCGGCTCGAGGAGCGCGACGTGGCCGTCGTGGACGGCGCGCCGATCGACGACGACCTGGCGCTGGCGCTGGTGATCCCGCGCGCCGCGCTCGTCGACGCCGCCGCGCTCCCGGAGCGCTTCGAGGTCGGCGTGGTGGCGGGCTTCGGCCTGCGCCGCGGGGCCTGGGCGAGCAGCTTCGCGCACGACAGCCACAACGTCTTCGTGTTCGGCCGCACGCCGCAGGCGATGGCCGAGGCGCTCGCGGCGATGCTCGCGGCCGGCGGCGGCATGGCGTTCGCGCCCGACGACGGCGGGGAGGTCCTGGTGCTGCCGCTGCCGCTCGTGGGGCTGCTGTCCGACGACCCCATCGAGGGGATCGCCGAGCGCTTCGACGCGCTCGAGCGCAGCCTGCGCGCCGCGGGCGCCTCGGTGAAGCACCCGGTGCTGCTCCTGACGCTCTTGCCGCTGACGGTGAGCCCCGACTGGAAGATCAGCGACAAGGGGATCGTCGACGTGGCGCGCCGGCGCGTGCTGCCGCCGTTGGTGACGGCGTGACCGACGGCGTGACCGACGGCGCGACCGACGGCGCGTCCCCGGAGCGGGTGGCGCGGCTGCGCGAGCGGCTGGTCGCGCTGTGCGCCCTTCCGAGCCCCAGCGGCGACGAGCGCGTGATCGTCGACGCGCTCGCCGCGGAGCTCGAAGCGTGGGGGCTCGAGGTGCGCGAGGACGACGCCGCGGTAGCGGTCGGTGGCGCGGCCGGCAACCTGATCGCCGAGCTGCCGGGCGGGCGACCGGAGCGCGTGGTGCTGAACGCCCACGTCGACACCGTGCCGCTCGTGCCCGGGGAGCCGCTCGCGCCGGTGGTCGACGGCGACGTGGTGCGCACCAACGGCCGGCAGATCCTCGGCGCCGACGACAAGGCGGGGGTCGCGATCGTCCTCGAGGTGGTCGACGTGCTGCGGACGCTTCCGGCCGCGGACCGACCGACGCTGGTCGTGGTGTGCACCGTGGGCGAGGAGCGCGGTCTGCGGGGCGCGCATGCGCTCGACGTCGCCGCGCTGCGCGCCGACGCCGGCTTCGTGTTCGATGGCGAGGTGGCGGTCGGCGAGGTGATCGCGGCTGCGGTCTACAAGGAGGCGCTCACGATCACCGTGCGCGGCCGCCGCGCGCACGCGGCGCTGGAGCCCGAGCGTGGCGTCCATGCGATCGCCGCCGCGGCCGAGGTCGTGCGCGCCTTCCCGATGGGCCTGCAGCCCGAGGGCGCGATCGCGAACCTCGGGAGCGTGCACGGCGGTGGCGCCAGCAACGTGGTGCCCGACGAGGTGGTGCTCGAAGGGGAGGCGCGGGCGTTCGACGAGCCGCGGCTGCTGCGGCTGCTCGCGCAGGTCCGCGACGGGGCCGAGGCGGCGGTCGCGCCGCTCGGGGCCCGCGTCGACGTCGCCCACCGGCGCCTCTACGACGGCTACGCGCTGGCGGACGACGCGCTGCCGCTGCGCTGGCTGCGCGCCGTCGCGCCCGCCCACGGTGTGACGGTGACCACCGTGCGGTCCATCGGTGGGTCGGACACGAACGTGCTCAACCAGAAAGGGCTGCCGACGGCGAACGTCGGCGTCGGCATGCACGAGATCCACTCGGTGGACGAGTGGATCGACGTGCGCGGGCTCGCGCGGGTGGCGGCGTGGATGGTGGACGCGCTGCGGCTTCGGTAGGCGGGCAGCGGCCGATCAGCCCCACTCGACGTACGCACGCGGCGCGAGCACCGCCATGGTGACGCCGACGGCGGTCCCGCTCGCGGCCGCCAGCACCAGGCCCCCGATCGGCCATACCAATGCCACCCCGAGCGCGACGACCATGAGCGAGAGGTGGCCGAGCCAGCCGGCCACCAGCCACGGGTAGAGACCACGCGGCATGGGGATGCGCCAGGCCCGGAGTTCGTGGGCGCGGACGAGGAGCACCAGGAACGCGACGTGGACCAGCGCGAACAGGGCCACGAACGGCACCACCGCGGCGCCCGCCGTCGGCGCCGCACCGATCAGGCTGGTCGGGAACGGCACGAGCGCCACGAGCCCGAGCAGGCCGAGGTTGAGGCCGATGATCCGAGGTTCGAGCCACGCCAACAGGCCGAAGAACTTGTGGTGCGCCCACCAGACGTTGGCCACGAGCACGAAGCTGAGGACGAAGGCGACGTACTGCGGGACCTCGGCGACGAGCGCGGCCGCCAGGCGCTCGGCAGGCACGTCGGGTGCGTCCAGGGCGAGCACGAGGAGCGTCATGGCGATGGCGAAGACCGCGTCGCTCAGGTTCGCGACGCGCGCGAACTCGGGCGTGTCGCGCCCGTAGCGGCGCACGTAGACCCCACTCGGGTCGCGGTCGCGGCTCGAAACCATCGTGCTGCACGGTAGCACGGGCCGTTTCTGGCGCCAGGGGCGGTCTGCACCCTCACGGGCAGCGCCACCGCCGGCCCTTGCCCGCCACCCTCGCCGGGCGTACCATCCGCCCCGAGGTCCGCGTCGACCCACGGACCGTGGAGCTCCCCTTGCTTCGTGCCTTGGCGGCCGTCGGCCGCTTCCTGCCGCGCGGCGGCGATTACGACGTGCGCTCCTGGCGCCAGGACCTGCTCGCGGGCGTCACGGTCGCGGTCGTCGCGCTCCCGCTGGCGCTCGCCTTCGGTGTGACGTCGGGCGCCGGCGCCGCCGCCGGCTTGGCCACGGCCGTGGTGGCGGGGACGCTCGCGGCCGTCTTCGGCGGCTCGAACTTCCAGGTGAGCGGCCCCACCGGCGCCATGACCGTCGTGCTGCTGCCGATCGTCGCCGAGTACGGCGTCGCCGCGCTGCCGCTCTTGGGGCTCCTGGCCGGCGGCTTCCTGCTCGTCTTCGCCTTCGCCCGCATCGGCCGCTACGTCAACTACGTCCCCTGGCCGGTCGTCTCGGGGTTCACCAACGGCATCGCGATCATCATCGGGCTGCAGCAGCTGCCCGGGCTGCTGGGCGTCCCGGCCGCGGCGGGGCACGGCGGCATCGTGCCGGCGAGCGTAGGCGCGCTGCGGGCCTTCGCCGCGGCGCCGACCCTGGAGCCGCTGGCGCTCGGGCTCCTGACGGTCGGCGTCATGCTGGCGTGGCCCACCTGGAAGCGCGCCCGCGGCGTGCCCGCGGGCATCGTCGCGATGGTGGCGGTGACGCTGGTGTCGCTGCTCCCGTTCTTCGAGGGCGTCGCGCGCATCGGCGCCATCCCGGCCGCGCTGCCTTGGCCGTCGCTGCCGCTCGTGCCCGATCTGGACGTGGTCGTGCTCGTGCGCGCCGCGCTGGCGATCGCGGTGCTGGCCGCGCTCGAGAGCCTGCTCTCGGCGGTCGTCGCGGACTCGATGACGGTCGGCGAGCGCCACGACCCCGATCGCGAGCTCTTCGGCCAAGGCATCGCCAACCTCGGGGCGGCCGTGATGGGCGGCATCCCGGCCACGGCCGCCCTCGCGCGCACCGCCGTCAACGTGCGCTCGGGCGCGCGCACGCGGCTCGCGGCGGTCGTCCACGGACTCACCCTCCTCGCGATCGTGCTCGTGGCCGCCCCGCTCGCGGCCCGGATCCCGCTCGCCGCCCTGTCCGGCATCCTCGTCGTGGTGGCCGTGCGGATGATCGAAACGCACGCGCTTCGGTCCATCCTCCGCTCGACCAAGTCCGACGCCTTCGTGCTGGTGCTGACGATGGTGGTGACGGTGCTGTTCGACCTGATCCTGGCGCTCGAGGTGGGGCTCGTCGCCGCGGGCGTGCTGTTCATCGTGCGCATGAGTCGGATGTTCCGGATCGACCCGCTGGAGCTCTCCGGGATCGACGACGTGCCGCGGCACGACCTGGCGGCCGATGCCGAGGCCGAGCGGCGCCTGCTGCGCGAGCACGTGGTCGCGTACCGCATCGACGGCCCCATCTTCTTCGGCGCCGCCAACCGGTTCTTCGACCAATTGCTCAAGGCGGGCGGTGGGATCCGGGTGGTCATCCTGCGCTTGCGGCGGGTGCCGGTGATGGACGCCACGGGGGCGTCGGCGCTGGAGTCGCTCGTCGAACGGCTGGAACGCGACGGCGTGGCGGTGTTCCTGACGGGGCTGCAAGCGCAGCCGCGCGAGATGCTCGACCGGATGGGCGTGCTGGCGCGCCTCGACGCGAAGGGAGCACAGCTCTTCGGCACGACCGAGGAGGCGATCGCGGTCGCGCGCGAGCGCGTGGTCGGCGGTGCGCCGGTGGCCCAACCCGTGCACGACGGCTGAGCAAACCCGTACCCTGAGCCCGTGCCCGACGAGAAACGACAAGGATCGAGGCGCGAGGCGTCGAAACGACCGACCGCCGCCCCCGTGCGCGGTAGCGCGCAGCCGGGCGAGCTCGACGTCGACGCCACGGCCTCGACCGATCCGCTGGGCGAGATCCGCCGGCTCGTGGCCGTGCGCCGCATGGCGTACCGCGGCATCGTGGTCGCCGCCACGCTCGCCATCGTCGGCTACGGGGCGGTGATCGAGGCCACCGCCGGCAGCGCGATCGACCGCGCGCTGGTCGTGGTCGTGCTGGTCGGCTTCGGGTACGCGCTGGTCGAGCTCTTCCGGCCCGGCGGGGCGCTGCGGCGGGTGGAGGTCGCGGTGCTGGCGGTCCTGGTGGTCGCCCTCGCCGGCGGTCTGGCCGTCAAGCTCTTCGCCTTCGACGACCAGGCCATGCACCTGGAGGCGTGGCGCGAGTTCGCGCCTTGGGCGCCGCTCGCGTACTTCTGGGCGTACTTCGCCTTCGGCCGACGCCTGGGGCTGCGCCTTTCGATCGCCTTCTACGCGGTCGCGGTGGCGATCCTGGGTGCGCACGTGGTCAACGACGACGCCGTCCAGTGGCGCTCGTTGGCGCCCTTCTACTTGGCGAGCTGGGTGTTCGTTCCCGGGCTGCACGTCTTCTCGTGGTCGCTCGAGCGCCACGCCCGCGCTCTAGCGCTCGCTGAGACGGCCGCCGACCGCGCCTTCGTCGACCCGCTCACCGGCCTGCCCAACCGCGCGCGCTTCATGGACCGGTTGGAGCGCTCGGTGGCGCTGGCCGAACGCACCGGCACCGGCTTCGCGGTGCTGTTCGTCGACCTCGACGGCTTCAAGGCGGTGAACGACGCCTACGGCCACCACGCCGGCGACGCGATGCTGCGGGCGCTGGCGGCCCGCATGACCGGTGCCGTGCGCCGCAGCGACACGGTCGCGCGCCTGTCGGGCGACGAGTTCACGGTGCTCACCGGCGAGCCCGTCGACGCGGACGGCGTGCGCGTGCTGGCGAGCAAGCTGGTCGCCGCCTGCGCCGCCCCCGTCGAGGTGGACGAGCGCATGCTGCGGGTCTCGGCCAGCGTCGGCGTGGCGCTGTTCCCCGATCACGGGGCCGATGCCGAAGCCCTGCTGCGGGCCGCGGACGCCGCGATGTACGTCTCCAAGTGGCGTGGCACCGGGAGCGTCCAGGTCGGACCGGCGGCGAAGGGCGACGGGCGCCGCTGACGCGCGCGGCGATGCCGTGCGATCGGACGAAGGTCCCGGACGCGACCCGCCGAATCTCGGATGATGGGGTCCGCGAACGTGCGCAGCGGTGCACGCTGGGCGGGCCCGTGTTCGACAGGTCCCCACGCGACGCCGCGGAAGGGTCTTCCATGAACCTCGCCGATCCCGTCCTCGAACCGGTCGACGCCCCGGTCCACGCCGTCGTCGACGTCCGCGCCCTGGCCCCCGGCACCTGCCGCATGCACATCGAGAACGCCTTCGAGGCGTTGCCGGTGGGCGGCGCCGTCGAACTGATCGTGCCCCACGACCCGGCGCCGCTGCGCGGGCGCTTCGCCGTGGAGCGCCCGGGGCAGTCCGTCTGGACCTATCTGGAGCAGGGGCCGGTGCTGTGGCGGGTACGGGTCGAACGGACCGCGTGAACGTTCGGGCGGCGCCCGCGCCTCGAGCCGCTTTCAAGCGGGTCGCACTGCCCATCGAGCACGGCGCCTGGGGCTTCCTGCTCGAGCCGGCGCTGCTGGGGCTGGTGCTCGCCTGGAGCGGTGCGGGCGTGGCGCTCGCGTTCGTGGCGTTGTGCACGCTGCTGCTGCAGACGCCCGTCAGCCTCCTCGCCGCCGACGCGCGGCGCGGCACCGTGTACCCGCGCACGCGCCTGGCGCGTCGCGTGGCGGCCGGCTACGCGCTCGCCTGGCTCGCCGGCCTCGCGACCGCATGGGCGCTCGCCGGCGACCTGGCGTGGCTGGTGCCCGCCCTGTTCGCCCTGCCGCTCGCCGCGGTGCAGCTGAGCTACGACGCGCGCAACCGCGCCCGCGAGCTCGTCCCCGAAGCCGCCGGCGCGGTCGCGATGGGGGCGCTCGCCGCGTGCATCGCGGTGGCCGCTGGCTGGGCTCTGGCGCCCGCCCTCGCGCTTTGGGGCTTGCTCGCGCTGCGCGCCGTGCCGGCGATCGTGTACGTGCGCGCGCGGCTTCGGCTCGAGCGTGGCGCACCCGGGTCGCCGGTGGCGACGTGGGTCCTGCACGGCGCGGCGCTCGCGGTCGGTGTCGTCGCGTGGGCGATCGGTGCGGTCGCCTGGCCGGTCGTGGCCGCGTACGCGCTGCTGGCGGCGCGCGCCGCATGGGGGCTGTCGCCGTGGCGGCGCCCGGTGGCGGCCAAGGTGGTGGGGTTCGGCGAGCTCGGGTACGGCGTCGCGACCGTGCTGTTGGTGGCGGCCGGGGTGGCTTGGGTCGGTTGAGCGACGTCGGTCAGGTCTCGTCGATGATCGCCTGCACCTCGGCGCGTTGCGCGTCGCTCAGGCGGAACGCTGCCGTTGCCGCGTTGCGCCGCACCTGCTCGGGGGTGGTGGCGCCGGCGATCACGCTCGACACCGCCGGCTCCGCGAGCAGGTAGGCGAAGGCGAGGTCGATCAGCTCGACGCCCTGATCGGCGCTCCAGCCGACGAGCCGCTCGACCAAGTCGAGGTTGGCCTCGGTGAGCAGCGTCTCTTGGCGCGGGGTGCCGGTGATGCGGGTGCCCTCCGGCGGTGCCTCGCCGCGGCGGTACTTGCCGGTGAGGAGCCCGCTCGCCAGCGGGAAGTACGGCAGGAAGCCGATCCCGAGCCGGTCGCAGGCCGCCAGTACGCCGTCCTCGGGTTCGCGGTGCACCATCGAGTACTCGTTCTGCACGCTGACGAAGCGGACGCCGGCGTCCGCGCCGGCCGCCTCGGCTTCGTCGAGCTGGTCCACGCTGAAGTATGAGCACCCGACGGCGCGCGTCAGGCCGGCATCGACGAGCTCGCCCAGCGCACCCAGGGTGTCGGCCACCGGCACCGCCGGGTCGGGGCGGTGGAGCTGGTACAGCTCGACGTGGTCGGTGCGCAGCCGCTTCAGGCTGATCTCGAGAGCGGGCCGGATGGCGTCGGGGTGGCCGCCGCGCGACTCGTCGTCGCTCGGGTGGCCGAACTTGGTCGCCAGCACCACGTCCTTCCGGCGTCCCTCGAGCACGCGGCCGAGGAAGGCCTCACTGTCCGTGCCGCCGTAGACGTTCGCCGTGTCGAGGAAGGTGACGCCGGCGTCGATCGCGGCGTCGACGACGGCGCGGGTGGCCCCGAGATCGAGGCGCCGGCCGAAGTTGTTGCAGCCGAGGCCGACTTCCGAGACGTGCAGCGGGCCGAGCGGGCGGGTGCGCATGGGGGCCTCCTGCGGGTGCGCCGAGCCTACGCCGGGCGCCCCACCACGAACGTCATCGCGCCGCCTTCGAGCACGGTCACGTGTGGGCGCAGCAGCATCAGCGCGGTCTGGGGGAACGGCGCCTCGAAGGTCTCGATCGGCTCCATCGTCCCCAGGTCGCGCAGGACGCCGAGCTCGGTGCCCTCGGGCACCACGGTGCCGATGGCGTCCTGGCGCAGGGTGGGGACGTAGACGCCACCGCGCGACGGGCGCAGGACCGTGAGCCCCTCGACCTTGCGCGCCGGCTCGGGTTCGGGGAGCCGGGGTGCCAACACGCCCACGGTCGCGAGGACCCGGTCGACGCCGTCGGCCAGCCGGTCGCGCCAGGCGAGCTCGTCGACCGAGCGGCCGCCCATCTCCACCGCCACGACCTTGGCGCCGCGCTCCGCCGTCATGCCGGCGAGGTGGCCCGAGCGGAGCGGCATGTCGACCACGAACGGCGCGCCGATCGCGTTCGCGAGGTCCTCGGAGCCCGGGAAGCGGAAGGTGAAGGCGTTGACGCACCAACTGCCGCCGCCGTGCAGGTCGACGAGCGCGTCCGCGCCCTCGGTGACGGTGGTGAGCGCCGCTCCGAGGCGCTCGGTGTGCGAGCCGTCGGCGTTGCCCGGGAAGTACCGGTTGAGGTCGAGGTGGTCGAGCGGCGACCCGCGCCGGTCGGCCGCGACCGCGGTCGGGTTGGCGGCCAGCACGACCCGCAGGCGACCGGTCAGCTCGGCGAGCGGGCGGTCCAGGACACGCTGCACCGCGAGCGCCCCCCACGGACCCTCGTCGCCGTGGATGCCGCACGTGACGACCGCGAGCGGCCCGACCTCGCCGACCTCGGCCCAACGCAGCGGGACGCTGCCGGTGGCGGGTTCGTGCGGAAGGTCGACGCTCGACCAGCGGAGCGCGGAACGGAGGGTGGACGTGGGCATGGGCGACCTCCAGAGCCGGGCTCCGGAGTCCCGGCGCCCGCACAGGTGAAACGACGTTTCAACAGGGGCGAGTGTACGGGACGACCGGGCACGCCGCAAGGCGGTGCGCCGCGTCGCGCCTCAGGCTTCGACGAGGGCGCGCGGGTGCCCGAAGCGGGCGGAGGCTTGGGCGGTGGCCTCGAGCAGCCACTCGCGGTAGCGCGGGAACACGTCCTCGGTCATGTGGAAGATGGGGCCGGCGACGCTGATCGCGCCGATGACGCGGCCGTCGGCGCGCCGCACCGGCGCCGCGACGCAGCGGATGCCGATGCCGCGCTCCTCGTCGTCCACGGCGAAGCCTTGCCGCCGCACCACGTCCAGATGGCGCACCAGCGCGTCCGGGTCGGTGAGCGTGCGGTGGGTCAGGCGGACGAGTTCGCGGCCGGCGACCAGCGCGGCCGCCTCCGCCGGGTCGAGGTCCGCGAGCAACACCTTGCCGAGCGCGGTGGCGTTCGCCGGATGGCGCGCGCCGATCTCGCCCTGGATGCCGATGTCCTGCTGCGCCCGTTCGATCGCGACGTAGACGATCTCGAGCCCGTCGCGAACCGCGAGGCTGATGGTCTGACCGGTACGGGTGGCGAGGTCCTCCATGAGCGGCCGCGCGACGGCGGTCAGCTCGAGGCCGCGGAGGTACCCGTGGCTGAAGTCGAGAACGCGTGCGCCGAGGAAGTACTGGTCGTCGTCGCGGCGCACCACGCCCTCGTCTTCGAGCGTGCGCAGGATGCGCAGCAGCGACGCCTTGGCGATACCGAGGGAGGCGCCCAGCTCGTCGAGGCTCCACCCCTGGACGCGGCCTGCGAGTGCGCCCAGCACGTGCATCGCACGGGCAAGGATCTGGACCGTGTACTTGCCGTCGGAGGACGAGGGTTCGGTCGGGGCTTCGGTGCGCATGGACGTGAGCTCCTGGCTGCGGCGGCCGACCTGGAGGACGGCCGCGAATCGAGGTCGTGGGTTGGAACGTTCCCGAGGATGGTACCAGGCGCGCGCCTCCACGCGCCGGGCCGTTGTCCGGTCCGGTACCCAAAGCGCTGAAACGTGATTTCAGCCTATGCTACGCTTCCTCGGGCGATCGCGTCCGGAGGCCTGCAGGGGTGCGTGGAACCTGGGTCGCCTCGGAACGGGACGCAGCTACCCCCGCGGCGTCGCGGCCGAGTCGTGCCGGCCGCGACGCCGTTCTCCCGTGACCCTCCGGACGCCGAGCGCGTCCGCAGCCACCTCAGAAGGAGCGACCCATGAACGTGTCCTACGATTTCACCGATCGCGTCGTCATCGTCACCGGAGCCGCGCGCGGCGTCGGTCGCGCGATGGTCGGCCAGTTCGTCGCCACCGGCGCGCGCGTCGTCGCGGCCGACCGCGACGCCGAGGGCCTCGCCGAGACCTGCGCGCCGCACGGCGACCGGGTGATCGCCGTGGCCGGCGACGTCAGCACCGAGGCGGGTGCCGAGCAGATCGTCGCGACGGCGACCGAGCGCTTCGGCCGCCTCGACGTCTGCGTGAACAACGCGGCCGTCGCGCCCCACGAGGCGTTGCTCGAGGAGAAGGCGTCGGTGTGGGACACCGTGTACGCGGTCAACTGCCGCGGCACCTTCCTGATGACCCAGGCGGCCGGCCGCGCGCTGGTGGCGCAGGGCCGCGGTGGACGCATCATCAACTTCTCGTCGGGCGTGACCAAGCGCGGATCCGCCGGCGCCGCGGCGTACGCGAGCAGCCGTGCCGCGACCGAGAGCTTCACCCGCGTGGCGGCGATCGAGCTCGCGGTCCACGACATCCTGGTGAACTGCGTCAGCCCCGGCCTGATCGACACCCAGCCGAAGCCGCTGCCGCCGAGCATGGCGAAGGGCCTCGCGGCGCGGATCCCCACCCTGCCGCTGGCGCGCGCCGGAGAACCGGAAGAGGTCGGCAACCTGGTCCTGTGGCTGGCTTCGGACGCCTCGAGCTACGTCACCGGCGCGGTGTACGAAGTCGACGGAGGTGCGACCGTCGGCACCCGGGCCGGCCACGAGATCGTCGACGAAGACATCCGCTACGACTGGGTCACCGGGCGTACGCGCGACTGATCGCGTCCAAGGAGCCATCTGCGTGCCCAACGTCCTGATCTGCAGCTACTTGGAGCCCGAGCTGGTCGAACGCATCGCCGCCAGCGACGCGTCGGTGTCGGTCCAGTACCGCCCCGACCTGATCCCCGCGCCGCGCTACGTCGCCGACCACTCGGGGCACCCCTTCGTTCGCGACGCCGACCAGCGCGCCGAGTGGTCGGCCCTCATGCAGGGCGCCGACGTGCTGTTCGACTTCGACTACCCCGACCCGAAGAGCCTGCTGGACGCCGGTCCGGGTGTGCGCTGGGTGCAGGCGACCAGCGCCGGGATCGGCCAGTTCGTCGCCAAGCACGGCCTCCACCGCCCCAGCACCGTCCTGACGACCGCCGCCGGCGTGCACGCCAAACCGCTCGCCGAGTTCGTGTTGTGGGGGATGCTCGCCTTCGCCAAGGGCTACCCGATCGCGCGCAAGCAGCAGCGCGAGGGGGTGTGGAAGCGCTTCGTGGGCGGCGAGTTGGGCGCGGCGACGGTCGCGATCGTCGGGCTCGGCAGCATCGGCCGCGAGGTGGCCCGGATGGCCCGCACGATGGGCGCTCGGGTGCTCGGCACCAAGCGGACCACCGAGGGGTTCACCGCCGAGCAACTAGGCGTCGACGAGCTCTTCGCCTGGCGCGATCTGCACGCGATGATCGGGGACGCCGACTACGTGGTCCTGATCGCCCCGCACACGCGCGAGACCGTCGGGATGATGGACGCGGCCGCGTTCGCAGCGATGAAGCCGGGCAGCGTGCTGATCAACATCGGCCGCGGTACGCTCGTGCAAGAACCGGCGCTACTCGACGCCCTCGACCACGGCCCGCTGGCGGGCGCCGTCCTCGACGTGACCCCGGTCGAGCCGCTCCCCGAGGGGCATCCGCTCTGGGCCCGGGACGACGTGATCGTCTTCCCGCACTCGGCGAGCACCTCGGTGCGCGAGAACGAGCGGCTGACCGACCTGTTCCTGGACAACTTGCGCCGCTTCCGCACCGGTGAGCCGCTCCGCAACGTCTACGACCCGGTGCGCGAGTACTGAACCCCGCCGCGCCGGGCGAGCTGTGTACGCTCCGCGCCCGGTCCCTCGATTGACACACCCCCCGTCAGCCGCTACGCTGACCCTCGCATAGTGAAACGCGGTTTCAGCAAATTGATGCACTCCGACCCCCACGGTCGCATCGTCCGCACCGCCCCCGACGTTTCGCTGGCACGTTCCCACCAGGAGGTTCGCTGCATGAACCGCACGTTCCGCAAGATGCTCGTCGCGCTCGGCGCCCTGCTCGTCCTAGGGCTCGCCGTCGCCCAGACCACGCTCACGATCGGCCGCGTCGGCGACGTGAGCGACATGAACCCGATCCGCCAGGCGAACAACCTGACGGCCCAGGTCACCTACCAGATCCACGAGGGCCTGCTCCGCTACGGCCCCGATCTCGAACTGGTCCCGATGCTCGCCACCGGCTGGGAGCTGCAGCCCGACGGCCGCACCTGGCGCTTCTTCCTCCGCGAAGGCGTCACCTTCCACACGGGCAACCCGTTCAACGCCGAAGTCGTCAAGTGGAACTTCGAGACCATGCTCGATCCCGAGAAGCCGGGCGTCGCCGCCGGCCTGCTCACCGCCTTCGAGTCGCTGAACGTGGTCGACGAGTACACCCTCGACGTCACGCTGGACGCGCCCAACTTCATCTTCCTGAACATCCTCGGCGCGGCGCTCTTCATGATCGTCGACATGGAGCACTACATGGCCGTCGGTGAGGACAACTACGGCCAGCAGCCCTCCGGCACCGGCGCCTTCCAGTTCGGCAGCTGGGAGCCCGGCGAGCGCGTCGTCGTCGAGCGCAACCCCGACTACTGGGGCGACGTCGGCGCCGAGGTCGATCGCATCGTCTTCCAGGCGATCCCCGACGACAGCGCGCGCGCCCTGGCGCTGCTGACCGGCGAGATCGACATGGCCTTCGGCCTCCCGGCCGATCAGGTGGGCATCATCGATCGCACCCCGGGCCTCGACGTGATCCGCACGGCCACCTTCCGCACGCTGTTCCTCGAGAGCAACATCCAGCACCCGCTCCTCACCGACGCGGTGCGCATGGCGAT
>JAABRX010000095.1 GCA_011390675.1 Trueperaceae bacterium
CTGACCACCCCGAACGCCAACCCCCCCGGGTCGTCGCCCAACCGCATGATCGCCCCCTTGCCGAACTGCTTCTCGATGCTCAAGAGGGCGCCCTTGAGGGCGCGTTGGCGTTCGGCGTCGTAGCTGGTGGGGAGGGTCATCGGAGGCTCCTTCCGGGCGAGGTGCCCGAGGCCACCCTGGGGGCGGCGCGATGCCGGCGAGCATACCTCATTAATTGCGGTATGGGGTCGCCTTGGCGCCATCGTGCCCGCCGGGCTCGCGGTCGCCGCGGCGCGCTCGGCACGTGCCGAGGCTCCTTAGGCCGAGGCTCCCTAGGCCGAGGCTCCCTAGGCTCGCGACGCGAGCAGCGCGGCCAGCAGTGCCGAAAGGCCCAAGCCCGCCACGGCCACGAAGCGCATCGTGGTCCGGAACGACCCGCGCACGTCGTCCTCCTCGAAGCGCGCCGCCCACGCGAGCTGCCAGACTCCGAGGGCCCCCAGGAACGCGGCGAACACCGTGGCCCATGCGAGGCCGGACCGCAGCGCCACCAGGACCACGAGGGCCGTCGCGCCGACCGCGGCCACGACCGCCGCCGCACGCAGCGCGGTCCGCGCCCCCCACAGCACGGGCAACGTGCGGTCGCCGCGACGCCGGTCCTCGACCGTCTGGTACGACTGGCTCACCACGTACAGCCCGAGGACCAGGCACGCCGGCACCAGCAGGTGGGGCGCCGCCGCGGCGCCCACGAGCGCACCGGCTTCCGCCCATCCGTCGCGCACCGCCACCGCACCCGCCAGCGCCCCCAACCCGCCCTGGCCGAACCCCACCGCAGCCAGCGCCGCCACCGGGCGCGCCTTCCAGCGGGTCGCCGGGTGCGAGTACGCGGTGGCGACGCCGAGCAGCGCCAGCCACACGACGACGAACGGCCCCCCGACCCAAGCGGCGAGCGGCAGGCCCGCGAGCTGCACCGCCCAGGCCCAGCGCAGCAGCCCCGGGTCGACGGCGGGCGGCTCGAACAACCCCCCGATCGGCCCCTCGTCGCGGTCGTAGAACGAGTTGAGCGCGTTCGTGCCGCCGTACAGGAACACGTGCAAGGCGAGCCAGGCGACGACGAGGCGCAGCGGCTCCGGCGCGACGGCGCCGTCGGCGGAGGCCCACCACGCCCCCCACAGGAAGAGCGGGCTCAAGAAGAGGTTGAACGGCAGGCGCAGGTGGCGCACCCATGGGTGGCGCCAGGGTCGCCGCCACGCGGCACCGGACGACGAAGGTGCCCTCACCCAGGGACCTGCCTCACGAGAGGCCCTCCATCACGAAGCGCCCGCGCGTCCGCGCCGCCAGCGGCGGCCGCAGCGCCGCGGCGAGCAGCGCGTCGCGCAGCGCACCGCCGATCGGGCCCACGGGGCGGCCGAGGGCCGTGTGCGCCGCAGCCCGCGCGATCGCACGCCGTGCGGCGCGACGCCGGCGCCCGGCGGCGCGCGCGAGGAGCGGCCCCGGGTCGCCCTGATCGAGGCCCGCGTCGAGGGCGTCGGCGACCGCCGCGGCGTCGAGCCAGCCAAGGTTCATCCCCTGGCCGCCGATCGGGCTGACGACGTGGGCCGCGTCGCCGACCAGGGCCACGCGGCCGACCGCGTACCGATCGGCCGACCAGCGCTCGACGCCGAACGCGCTCGCGCTGCCCCGGAGCTCGGCGTCGAGCGGTGCGCCGAGGCGACGGCCCGCCTCGGCCGCCACGAGCGCGGCGAGTTCCTCGGGCGTGCGCTCGCGGAGCCCGTCCGCGCCAAGGCGCCAGCGGACCACCCAGCGGCGCACCCCGCCCGGCAGCGGGAACCCCTCCACGACGCCGTCGGCATGGAGCACGACCCACGCCTCGTCGGGCGCGAAGCGGTCCGGATCGTCGGCCAGGTCGGCCATCGCGTAGCGATCGGGGTACGGACCGCCCTGGCGGCCGACGCCGAGCGCTCGGCGCACCGCCCCGTCGCGACCGTCGGCGCCGACGACGGCGGCCGCGCGCCAACGACGGCGCGCGCCATCCCCCGCCACGCCGTCCACGACGACCGCCTCGCCCGCTTGGTGAAGTCCCTCGGCCCGGACGCCGGCGACGAGGGCGACGGGGTCGGCGGTCGCGAGGGCCTCGCGCAGCGTCGCTTCGGTGATCGCCTGAGGGACCGTGAGCACGAACGGCCACGCCGAGCCCGGCGCGTCGAAGCGCACGGCGCCGAGCGCTCCGCGCACGCCGCGCGCCCGCCCCACCCGCACCGGCCGCCCAGCGGCGACCAGCGCCGTGGCGACGCCCAAGCGGTCGAGGACCGCGAGCCCCGGGGGATGGATGCCGATCGCGCGGCTCCCCACCGGCGCGTCCTCGCGGGCCTCGAGCACGCGCACCCGACGGCCGCGGCGCACCAGGTCGAGCGCCAGCGCGATGCCCACCGGCCCGCCCCCGACGACCAGCACGTCGACGCTCTCGGCCTCGGTGTCGACCACCTCGGCGCTCACGCGCTCGGCACCGCCCGGAAGAGGGCGCCGTCGACCGTGAGCCCGGGGCCGAACGCGAGCGCCGCCACCGCGTCGCCGACCGCGGGACCGGGGCGCGCGGGGTCCATGAGGTGCTCGAGGACGAAGAGGACGGTGGCGCTGCTCATGTTGCCGAACGCGCGCAAGACCTCGCGCGACGCCGCGACCGCGTCGTCGGGGAGCTCCAGCGCTCGCGCGACGTTGTCGACGATCGCACGCCCCCCGGGATGCACCGCCCACCACGGCACGTCGGCCGCTTCGAGCCCGCCGCGGTGCAGCAGGGGTGCGACCGCGGCCCCCGCCTCGGCCTCCAGCACCCGCGGCACGTACGCGGTGAGGGTCATGTCGAACCCGTGGTCGCCGATCGTCCAGGCCATCTCGTCGAAGCCGCTGCGGGCCACCGCCGTCGACGTCGCCTCCAGACGCAGCGGCCGGACGTCGCCCACCGGCGGCCGGGCCGACACGAGCGCGGCGGCGGCGCCGTCGGCGAAGACGGCCGCGGAGAGGACCGAATCGACGTCCGAGCGCGGCTGCAGATGCAGCGTGCAGAGCTCGACGCAGACGATGAGCACGACGGCGTCGGGGTCGAGGGCGACGAAGGCGCGCGCGAGGCGCAGCGCCGGGAACGCGGCGAAGCAGCCCATGAAGCCGACGTGCGTGCGCTCGACGTCCGCCGGCAGTCCGAGCTCGTCGACCAGGTGCAGATCGACGCCCGGGGTCGCGAAGCCGGTGCACGAGACCGTGACCAGGTGCGTCACGTCGCCGGCGGCCAGCGCCCGGGTGCGCGCGAACGCCGAGCGCGCCGCCTCGGTGGCGAGCGAGCCGACTTCACGGGCGTAGCGGGCGTTGCGCTCCCCGGTGGACGGCGACCGGAAGGCGCCGTCCGCTCCGACGAACAGCGCGTCCGCCTCGTCGCCGTCGCGGTCGTCCAAGAAGTCGCCGACCACGCTGTAGCGGGCGTCGATGGCGCTCTGCGCGTAGATCCGGTCGAGAAGCTTGCCCGTGCGCCGATCGGGGCTCAGCCACCGCTCCATGACCGCACGGAGGTGGGGCTGCGAGTAGCGATGCGCGGGCAGCGCGGTGCCGACCGCATGCAGCAGAGGAGCCGTCATGCAGCACGATACGCGGACGGGCGCAAATCGACGGTGGCCGTGACCGCCCGTCGCCTTCGGGCGCGTCCGGTAGTCTGTTCGTTCATGGACCGAACCGATCCGCCGCCGGTCGACGATCCCCTGGCGCACGCCGTCGCGCACGGCTACCCGCTCGACCTCGGCAGCGTCCTGCGCGCGTCGGCCGCCGCGCTCCGCGGAAGCAAGCGCGTCGTGCTGGCCGGGGCCGCGGCATGGATCGGCATCACCTGGGTGGTCGGGATCGTGACCTTCGCCCTCGGGCTCGGCGAACTGGTCTCGGCCTCGATCGGGATCCTGGCGACGACGCCGATCACGCTGGGGCTGCTGATGGTGGGGGTCCGGCGCGCGCGGGGCGAGCCGGTCGCGGTTCGCGACCTGCTCGCCCACACCGGCGCGACCGCTCAGGGAGCGATCGTCCTGCTCGTGAACCTGCTCGTGCTCAACGCCGCCGAAGTCCTGCTCGGCCCGGCCCTATCGACGCCGCTCGTGCTCGGGTACGTGCTGTTCGCCGGCTTCGCGCCCTACCTGGTCGCCGACCGCGGCATGGACGGGTTCGCCGCGATCGCGACGAGCTTCCGCCTGGTGCGCCACCGTTGGGGAACCCTGCTCGCGCTGCAGGTGCTGCTGGGCCTCGGGCTGGCGCTCGCGGCGCTGCCGCTCGGCCTCGGGCTGATCTGGGCCGCTCCCTACGCGGTGGTCGCGCTCGGCGCCGCGTTCGACGCCGCGGCGCCGGCCACCTTGAGCACCGCGTCCAAGAACACCTTGTCCGGCTGACCGCCGAGCACCCGCTCCTGCCCGCTCGGTCCGTCGATGACGGTATCGGGCACGCCCGAGATGCGGTAGCGCTGCGCCAGCTGAGGGAACTCGCTCGCTTCGACGCCTTCGGCGATCACGTTCGGGTTGGCCAGGGCCATGCGGTACGCGGCGAGCACGGCGCGCGGGCAGTACGGGCACGTCGGGGTGACGAAGGCTTGCAGGCGCACCGGTACGTCGAGCTCGGCGAGGCGCTCGCTGGACGCCGGACCGAGGCCCGTGTCACCGGTGCCCACCATGCGCACCACCTCGACCAGGGTCTGGAACTCGTAGCCGCTGGGCAGTCCGATGAAGCGCACGTTGTCGGCGTCGCTGCCGGCCGCGCGGAAGACGATCGTCGGCGTGCGCTCGATCCCACGGGCGCGAGCGCCTTCGTCGAGCGTCGTCTCGACCACGGTGAGGCGCTCGGAGGTCTCGGCCACCTCGCGCACGAGCTGGAGGGTCGCGGCCTCTTCGCCGGCGTCCTCCTGACCCGGGACCACGAGGCGCGAGGCGACGTGCACGACGATCTCCACGTCGCGATCGAGGGGGGCGAAGGCTTCGGCGAGCTGGGCGGTCAGGGATTCATCCAAGAAGCGTTCCATGCCCCCAGGTATACCCCACCGGGGTACCTGCGCACGTCGGACGAACGACCCGGTCGCCCGCCGGCGCAACGCCGCGGCCGGATCAGAAGGTGGTGCCGACCACGCCGCCGTCGACGAGCAGCGTCTGGCCCGTCACGTACGCCGCCGGTCCGGAGCACAGGAACGCCACCGCGGCGGCGATCTCGGCGGGTTCGCCGAAGCGCTTCGCCGGGATCGTCGCGATCAACCGGGCGCGCGCGTAGTCGTCGGCGAACAGCTCGTCGAGGCGCTCGGTCGCGGTGTACCCCGGAGCCACCGAGTTCACGGTGACCCCGTGCTCGGCCACCTCGCTCGCGAGCGTGCGTCCGAAGGCGGTCACGCCGGCCCGGAAGGCGTTCGAGAGCGTGAGGTTGGCGATCGGCTGCTTGACCGACAGGCTCGTGACGAACACGATGCGCCCCCACCCGGCGCCGCGCATCGCCGGGAGCACGCCCCGCGCGAGGCGCACGGCCGACATCAGGGTCAGCTCGAAGCCCTTCGCCCAGGCCGGGTCCTCGATCGCCGCCGCGGTCCCCGTGGGCGGGCCGCCGGCGTTCGCGATCAGGATCTCGGGATCGCCGACCGCCTCCTTGGTCCGGGCCAACAGCGCCTTGACCTGCTTCGCCTGGGCGACGTCGCCCGCGACCGCGTGCACCTCCGCGCCGGTCTCGCGCAGGCGCTCCGCCGCCGCCGCCAACGCCTCCTCGTCGCGCGCGTTGACGACCAGACGCGCGCCCTCAGCGGCCAACGCCGCAGCGATCGCGAAACCGATGCCCTTCGATGCGCCCGTGACGAGCGCCGCCTTGCCTGCGACCTGAAGATCCATGGGCGTCAGCCTACACGAGGGCGCAGCCGCGTCGTCGCCAGGGCCGACAGGTCGGCGACGCCCATCAGGTGCATCGCCACGCGAAGCTCCTCGATCACCCCGGCCAGGACCGCCTCGACCGCGTCCGCCGACTCGAGCGCCGGCGCCAGCAGCGGTCGGGCGATCGCGGCGACGCTCGCCCCCAAGGCGATCGCCTTCGCGACGTCGAGCCCGGTGCGCACGCCGCCGGACGCGACGAGCGGCGTGCCCGGCAGCGCACCGCGCACCTCGACGAGCGCCTCGGCCGTCGGGATCCCCCACTCCACCAGCTCCAGGCGGCGCACCGAGCCGTACCGGACCAGTTCCTCGACGCGCGCCCAGGACGTACCGCCGGCTCCCGCGACGTCGACCGCCGCGAAGCCCACCGCGGCCACCGAGCGGGCGATCGCGCCCGTCAGACCGTGGCCCACCTCCTTGAGCAGGACGGGCGCACCGACCTCGGGGACCACGGCCGCAAGGCGCGCCCGCACGCCGCGCCAGCGCACGTCACCGCCCTCCTGGAGCGCCTCCTGCAGCGGGTTGACGTGGATCGCCAGCGCGTCCGCGCCCACCTCGGCCACCGCCCGGCGCGCCTCGTCCACCCCGTACCCCGCCACCAGCTGGGCCGCACCGAGGTTGCCGATCAAGAGGACGTCGGGCGCGACGTCGCGCACCTCGAAGCTGGCGCGCGCCTCCGGGTGCGCGAGCATCACGCGCTGCGAGCCCAGCATCATGCCGACGCCCAGGCGCTGCGCCGCGATCGCGAGGTTGCGGTTGATGGTCGCGGCCCGCTCCGCGCCCCCGGTCATGGCGCCGATCAGGAGCGGCGCGCGGAGGCGCTTCCCCAAGAAGCGCGCGCCCGTATCGACCGAGTCCAGGTCGGATTCGGGGAGCGCCGCGTACGGCAGGTCGTAGCGTTCGAAGCCGGTCGTGCGGGTGGTGTACCCGACGGGGCCCGTGAGGCACACGTCGAGGTGGCGGCGCTTGCGGGCGGCGAGGTCGTCCGAGGGCATGCCGGAGTGTACGCACCTTCGCACGGTGACCGCGGGGGGCGCACCGTACGATGGGGCCGTGTTCAAGCCCGCCCGCGCCCTCCTCGCCCTCGGCGTCCCGCTCCTGTTGGCCGGATGCGCGCTGCTGTTGCCGTCGCGCCTCGAGGTCGCACCCACGTCGCGGGTCGTCGACCTCGCGGTCGGCACGTCCACGACCTTCACCGTCACGAACGCCGGCGCGGCTGGCTCGGTCCTCCAATGGAGCTTCGTCGCCGACGAGCTCGAGGCGTGGCCGTCGTCCGGTTCGCTCGTGGCGGGGGACTCCGAGACCGTGTTGGTCCTCGCCCCGAGCACGGCCGTGGGCCGCACCCTGCCGGGCCGCTTCGTCGCACCTCGTCAGGAGGCGGACGTCTCGGTCGCGGTCGTCCGCGGTCCCACGCTCACGTGCGATCCGGACGCGGCGTTCGCCACCGCCGCGGGTGCCGCCCGAGTGCTCGTCGGATACCGCACCGGAGTGGCGCGTTCGGCGGCGGTCCGCACGACGTCGTCGAGCGACGTCGCGGGCCTGGCCAGCGCCGTCGGGGGTCGGCAGGTGCGTCAGGGAGCGGCCGGCGAGCACGACCTCCTCGAGGTACCGATGGCCGCCGCGGCAGGGCTGGTCCGCGCTCTGGAAGCTCGCCCCGACGTCGCGTACGCGGAGGTCGACCGCCCCGTGGCGCGGGCCGCGATCGGCCCGGACCCGAGGCTCGTCCAGCAGTGGAACCTCACGCTGTTCGGGGCTCCGGAGTCGTGGGCGATCACCGACGGCGCCGTCGCGCCGACGGGCCCCGTGGTGGTCGCGGTCGTGGACGACGGCATCGCCGTCGACCACCCCGATCTGGCGGCCGTCGTGCTGCCCGGCTACGACGTCGTGCACGACGACACCGACAGCCGCAACTGCACCGACCACGGCACGCACGTCGCCGGGATCGTCGCCGCGGTCCGCGGGAACGCCGAAGGGGTCGCCGGGGTCGCGAGCCGGCCCAGCGAGCCCTGGGTGCGCTTGCTGCCCGTCAAGGCGTGGCCCGACTCGAGCGATCCGACGAGCACGACCCAGATCGACCCGATCGCTCGCGCCATTCGCTGGGCGGCGGGGCTGCCGGTGGCGGGCACGCCGACGAACGCGTTCCCAGCCGACGTGATCAACCTGAGCCTCGGCGCCCTGCGCACGTTCAGCTCCACGCTCGCGGCGGCGATCACGGACGCGAAGGAGGTCGGCGCGGTCGTCGTGGCGGCGGCCGGGAACGGCGACACGGAGGGGGTCGACTACCCGGCGCGATCCGGAACGATCGCCGTCGGATCGGTCGATGCGAACTTCGTCCGGTCGGGTTTCAGCAACTACGGCACGGGCCTGACGCTCATGGCGCCCGGCGGCTCCGGCCCCGATCCCGCGTGCGGCGCCATCATCAGCACCGGCGTGGCCTACGCCGATGGCGTCGCCACGGAGACCTACACGTGCAAGGCCGGCACGTCGATGGCGACGCCCTTCGTCGCCGGCGCGGTCGCGCTCCTGATCGGCACCGACGGGTCGCTGCCCGAAGGCGCCGCCCGCCACGACGCGGTCGACGCTCGGCTTCAGGCGGCCGCCCAGGCGCGGCCGGGGGCGAACGTGGAGGAGTACGGCGCCGGCATCCTCTGCCTCGACGCCTTGCTCACCACCACGCACGTCTGCGGCACGGCGGTCGCCGCTCCCTGAACCGCGGTCAGAACAGCTGCGCCACCAAGCGGCCGACCTGCACCAGCGCCACGACGACCACGAGCACCGAGGCGGTGCCGGCGAGCACGTCCACGCGCCGGTCGGCGGGAAGCCCTTGGCGGGCGAAGCCCCACAGCGCACCGCCCAAGACGCCTCCCACGTGGCCCCACAGCGAGACGTTCGGGATCGCGACCGATAGCAGGACGATCATCGCCATCCACTGGAGCAGCGAGCGCAGCAGCGCGCGATCGACCGCGCCCCGTCCGCGCGCCACGTCGGCGAGCAGCGCGCCGGCGACGCCGAGCACCCCGCCCGAGGCGCCGACCAAGACGAGCGTCTCCCCCGCCTGGGCGACGCTGGTGAGGTAGGCGCCCATGGCCGTGCCGGCGACGAACGCGGTCGCGAGGTACCCCGGCCCGCGGCGCAGCTCGACCATGCGGCCGATGTCGAAGAGCACCCAGAGGTTGAAGCCGACGTGCACCAGGTTCCCGTGGACGAAGGCGTAGCTCAGGAAGCGCCACCAGACGTCGAACTGGGCGCCGACGCCCAGGACGAAGGCGGCCACCGCGGTGCTCGCGTCCAGCCGCACGTTGCCAGCCAGGAAGGGGCCGAAGCCGCGATCCAGCAGCAGTTGGCCGCCGAACGCCAGCGCGATCACGCCCACGCCGGTCCACGTCGCAGGGGTGCGCCCACGGGTGCGCGCCGGCGGCGGCGCTGGTTCACCGACCGCGTCCAGCGCGCGCACGTGGGGCCCGCGGCGCCCTTCGGGCGCCAGCCGCGCCGCCTCGCGGCGCAAGCGCAGCGCACCGTCGCGCTCGCCGGCGACCTCGGCCGCCCGCGCCGCGATGCCCAGGACGACGTCGCCTGGGACGCCGGCGGGTGGGCTCCGCAACAGCTCCTGCACCTGGCGCAGATCGCCCCGCTCGGCGTCGAGCCGCCCCTGCGAAAGCACCCACGCGCGATAGACGGCGGGGTCGCCCGCCCCCGACTCGACCGCGCGCCTCAGCTCGGCGGTCGCCTCGCGGGCCTCGTCGAGGCGCCCCACCGCCGCCCACGCCTCGATCCGCGCCGCGGCGCCCGCCGGCGCCGCGGCGGCGGCGGCGCCGAGCGCGAGCACGGCCGACCAATCCTCGCGCACCGCGTGGGCTTGCGCGGCCAACGGAGCGTCCTCGATGCCCGGAAGATGAGCGAGCGCACCGGCGGCGTCGCCCTGCTGCAGCGCCGCCTGCGCCAGCAGACGCCGCACCCCCGCACGACCGGCGGGCGTCCAGTAGAGGATCGCCACGAGGGCGTCGGCGACGGGCCACGCGCGCGCTCGGGCCAACGACGGCAGGGTGAGCGGGGCGAGCACCCAGGCGGCGCTCGCGACGACCGCGAGCGCCCGCCAGGCCGGGCCGGGCACCGTGCCGGCGAAGCTCGCCGCGACGGTCGCCGCGGCCGCCGCGGTCGCGACGAGGGTCTTGAGCGGCAGCTCGCTCCAGGCCGGCGCGAGCCGCCGCGTCCAACCGACCGCGTACACGCCGAGCAGCGCCATGCCGAGCAGGAAGAAGGCGTCTTGGCTCATCCGCGCGAGCGTACCCCCGCCGGCCGGTCGCGTCCGTCGGCCGGCGGCGCCGCGCGCCGGCCGGTGCACCCGGCCGGCGCGCGCGGGCACTGCAGCGCACGCGTTGCCCGGTACGATGCGGTGATGCCCACCGCTCCCGCACGCGTCGGACGGCGCCCATGACCGCACCCATCTGGGGCGTGGCGACCGTCGTGCTGGCGTACCTGATGGGGGCGATCCCCACCGGGCTGCTCGTCGCTCGCTGGCGCGGCGTCGACATCCGCGCCGCCGGCTCGGGCAACATCGGGGCGACCAACGTGCTGCGCGCGGTGGGTCCGTTCGCGGCGATCCTGGTGGTGCTGATCGACCCGCTCAAGGGGGTGCTGGCGGTGGTCGTGCCGACGCTGCTGGGGGTCGGGCCGTGGTGGGTGGCGGGAGCGGCGTTCGCAGCGGTCGTCGGCAACTGCTTCAACGTCTTCCTGCGCTTCCGCGGTGGCAAGGGGGTGGCCACGAGCCTCGGCGTCTTCGTGATGATCGACCCGTGGGTCACGCTGACCGCCGTCCTGATCTTCGCCCTGACCGTCGTCCTCGGTCGGATGGTGTCGCTCGCGTCGCTCGTCGCGGTGTTGGCGACGCCGATCATGCTCGTCGTCCTGGGCGACGCGGCGCCCTCCACGCTCACGCTCGCGTTCGCGATCGCCGCCCTGCTCGCCTGGCGCCACCGCGACAACATCGCCCGGCTGGCCGCCGGCACCGAGCGGAGGCTGGGCGGCGCCCGGCGCGGCTGACCTCAGAGCAGCGGTGCGGGCCGCGGCGGGCGCCGCTTCGAGCGCTGCACCAGGACCAGACCGGCGACCGCTACGGCGCCACCGACCACCGTCAGCGACGACGGCACCTCGCCCAGCCACCACCACGACAGCAGCAGCGCGACGACCGGCACCAGGTACAGGAACGACGTCACGATGGGCGCCGGAGCACGCGACAGCGCGACCGCGAAGAGCGTGTAGGCGATCGCCGACGGCACCACCCCCAGGTGCACGACCGCCAAGGTAGACGCCGCCGGCGCGTCCAGCGCGGCCGTCGCGACGCCCGGCGCGAACGCGAGGAGCGGCAGCGTGGCGCCCCACGTCACGAAGGCCGTGACCTCGAGCGGGCGGTAGCGCAGGAGCATCGGGCGCTGCAGGACGGCGAAGAACGCGGTCGCGAACGCCGACACCAGGATCAGGCCCGCCGCCGGGTGGATCCGACCCACCGCCCCGTCGCCCAGGACGATGAGCGCGACGCCGGCGAAGGACACCGCGGACCCCACCCACCCCAGCGCCGGCAGCCGGTCGCCGGTCAACCACCACGCCACCAGCGCGGTGATGGCAGGAGCGGTGGCGATGATCAGGCTCGTGGCGCCCGCCGATACGTGGACCTCGCCGAAGTTCAGGCCGAGGTGGTACGTGCTCATCCCGACGACGCCGAGGCCGACGAAGGCCGGCACGTCGCGCCGGTCGGGCCACATCCGCCGTCGGAACGCCAGCAGGAACGGAACGAAGGCGAGCGACGCCACCGCGTGCCGAAGCAGCGTCAAGTGCGCGGGGCCGTACCCCTCGAGTCCGATCTTGATCGCCGGGAACGCCGACGCCCACAGCACCACCAGGAAGCCGAGCGCGACGAGCGTCCCCGGGCTCATGCGTGCGGCCCGGCCGGCGGGGCCGCGGCGCTCACGACGGCAGCACGACCCTGCGGCCGCAGGCGCACACCTCCTGGTCGCGCACCATCGTCGTCGCGCCCTCCCGATGCCACAGCGCGTCGCAATCGGGGCAGCGGATCTCGGGGGCCGCCAAGCCGGCGATGGCGTCGGCGTCGACGAAGCGGGCCTGACCGCACCAGTGGCAGACGACCTGCGCGCCCCCTTCCTCTTCGATCATCTCCGCGCGTTCGCCCGGGCTGAAGTAGGCGATCGCCGCGAGCGCCTTCTCGTCGCTGCAGCGGCAGCGGAACTCCAGCGGCAGCGCCTCCTGGGTCAGCAGCTCGAAGCCGAGCCCCCACGTCAGCTCCTCCATCGCGTGCTGCAGCGGATGCTCGTGCAGCACGTCGGTGAGTTGACCGAACGCCTTGACGTTGGCCTCGAGGAGGGCGAGGGCCGCGTCGCCGGCCCCAGGCAAGGCCTGCAGGACCACGCCGCCGGCGCGGCGCACGCGCCGCGACGCCGGCGTCCCAGGGCGGGCCTCGGCGAAGCTGACGCCGAGCAGCACCGCCGAGGCGATCTGCTCGGAGCGGGCCAGGAAGGTCGCGACGTCCTCGGCGACCTCGCCCGAGGCGAGCCGCACGCTGGACGTGTACGGGTCGCCGTACGGGGCGTGCGACCGGATGACCTCGATCTCGCCGTCGCGACCGACCGCGCCGCCTACGTCGAGCTTGCCGTCGGCGCGCAGCGCGAGTTCGGTCTCGGGGAAGCGCGCGTAGCCGCGGACGGTGCCGTCGAGACCTGCATCGGCGATGACGCCGCCGAGCGGTCCGCCGCCGTCCAGCTTGACGGTGACGCGGTCGCGGTGGTCCTTGAGCAACACGTGGGCGAGCAAGAGGGAGGCCGTGAGCGTACGGCCGAGGGCAGCGCCGGCGGTGGCGCCGGTCTCGTGCCGGGCGAGGGCCTCGGCGACCAGGTCGGTGGTATCGGCGGCGATCACGCGGAGGGTGCCGTCCGCGGCCATGCCGCGCAGCAGATGCGCCATGGTGGGTCCTTCCGCCACGCGGGTCCTGCCCGCACGGCCGCGAAAGTCTACCCCCCGTCGCTCCGCCGTCCGTACCGCCCGGCGACCGAGAGCCGGCTCAGCCTCGGCCGCGCGCCGCCTTGGCGTCGCCGAAGCGGGCGTCGAGCGCAGCCAGGGACGCGCGGGGCACCAGTTTCGTGACGTCGGCGCCCAGCCGCGCGATCTCCTTGACGCGGGTGCTCGACACGTACGACCAACGGGTGGCGGTCATGACGAAGCAGGTCTCGACGCCGGGGTGCATCTGGCGGTTGAGGTGCGCCTGCTGCAGCTCGGTCTCGAAGTCCGAGATCGCGCGCAGCCCCTTGACGATCACGGGCGCCTCGACGCGGCGGCAGAAGTCGACGAGCAGACCGCCGAACGTCGCGACCTCCACGTGGGCGAGCCCCTCGGTGGCGGCGCGCACCAGCGCGACGCGTTCCTCGACGTCGAAGAGCGTGTGCGGCTTCTCGGCGTTGTGCAACACCGCCACGGTCAGCTTGCCGAAGATGCGACCGGCGCGCTTGATGACGTCGAGGTGGCCGTTGTGGAGCGGATCGAAGCTCCCCGGGTAGACGGCGTGGACCATGGAGCGAGCCTACCAGCCGTCGTGCTCGGCGGCCCGGCGCAGGAGCGCCACGGCCTCGACCTCGGGGTCGGCGCGGGCCTCGCCGGCGTCGACCTCGCCCGCCGGCGCGATCCGGTCGGTCGCGGCGCGACGAAGACGCCGCTCGGCGCGCACGAGCACCTCGAAGCGGTGGCGCGCCGCGCGGCGGCTGCCGCCGCCGCCGGAGGACGCTTGGTGGCTCGCGTGCGCGTCGAGCGCGGCCACGAGCGCCGGCACGCCACCGTCGGGACCGACGTCGACCGGCGCTGCGGACGCCGCCCCGGCCGCGAGCGGCACCACCACCGGGGTCCAGCCGCCGGCGTCCGAGGGGCGCAGCGCGAGCGCGTCGCGCACCTCGCGCGCGAGCTGCGGCGCGTCCGGCCGGTCGGCCTTGGTCAGCGCGAAGACGTCGGCGATCTCCATCAAGCCGGCCTTGGCCGCCTGGACGTCGTCGCCCTGCCCGGGCGCGAGCGCCACGACGACGCTGTCGGCGACCGCGACGACGTCCACCTCGGCCTGACCGACCCCCACGGTCTCGAGGAGCACGACGTCGAAGGCGAACGCCTCGAGCAGCGTCAGCGCGTCGAGCGCCGTCGGCGCCAAGCCCCCGGTGCGCCCGCGGCTCGCCATCGAGCGCACGAAGACCCCCGGATCGCCGCTCCACCGCGTCATGCGCACGCGGTCGCCCAGGAGCGCGCCACCCGTGAACGGGCTGGATGGGTCGACGGCGAGCACGGCGACGCGGACGCCGCGATCCCGCCAGGCCCCCACCAACCGGTCGACCAGGGTGCTCTTGCCCGCGCCCGGGGCGCCGGTGACGCCGACGACGCGCGCCCGGCGATCGCCCGCTCGTCGCCGGCACGCAGCCACCAGCGCACGGCCCGGCGCGTCGCCCGCCTCGGCGCGGGTGAGCGCGCGGGCGAGGGCGCGCACGTCGCCGGCGAAGAAGCGTTCGATGAGGTCGTCGGGCACGGCCACGGAGCCGAGCCTACCCGGTCGCATCGGTCGCGTCGTCCGCACCCGCAAGGACGCCGGCTGCCCCGGCGAGGACCGCCGCCGGCGGCGTCCAGGCGTCCGGCGCAGCGACGAGCACGTCCATCGCCAGCGCCACGCCGCCCATCGGCACGGCGTCCGGCCCCAGCGGCGACACGACCACGCGGCAGGGCCCCCGGTAGCGCGCGAGCTTCGGTGCGGCGAGCGCGCGCTCGACGGCCGGCGTCAGGTACGGCGCCACGTGGGCGAGCGACCCCGCCAGCACGATGCACTCCGGGTCGAGGAGGTCGACGACGTCGGCGAGCGCCCGCCCGAGCCGCGCACCCGCGCCATCGAGCACCGCCAGCACCGTCGCCTCGCCGGCGGCTGCGAGCGCGGCCGCCCCCTCGTACCCGGGGACGGCCACCCCCCGCTCGCGCAGCTGCGCCTCGATCGCTCGTTCCGAGAGGTAGGCCTCGAGGCAGCCGCGATCGCCGCACCCGCAGAGGCGCCCTCCCTCCTCGACGGTCACGTGGCCGAGCTCGCCGGCGAAGCCACCGGCGCCGCGCACGAGGCGTCCGTCGAGGTGCACCGCGCCACCGATGCCGGAGTGCCCGGCGACGAGCACGAAATCGCGCACCTCGCGCGCCGCGCCGAACAGCCGCTCCGCGAGGGCCGCGGCCTTGGTGTCGTTGTCCACCACGACCGGCACCGACCACGTGGCGGCCAGGCGCGTCCGCAGCGGCACGTCGCGCCAACCGAGGTTGGGGCCGAACACGACGCGCCCGTCGCGCGCCACGAGCCCAGGAACGCCCACGCCCAGCGCCCGCACGGCCGACCGGGCCGCGCCCAGGTCCGAGAGGAGCGCGTCGACGCCGTCCTCCAGCGCACTCAGCGCGCCGTCGGGATCGGCGCCCGCCGGTCCTTGCCACGCCGCGCGCGGCCGCCCCCCGATCGTGGTCGCGACCAGCCGCACGGTGCCCGGCTCGAGCCGCGCGCCGACGAGCAGGCCGGCCCCCTCGTCGAGCGTGAGCCGCACGGGCGGCCGCCCGGTGCGCCCGGCCGCCCCCGGCTGCGGCGGCCTCGCACCCGCCTCGTCGCGGTCGGCGACGCGGACCCAGCCGTCGGCCCGGAGCTGGTGCAGCACGGCGGTCACGGTGGCCGGGTCGAGCCCGGTCATGGCCACGAGCTCGCCGTGGCTGGCGACGCCGACCTCCCGCAACGCATGGAACATGCGGGCCGTGTTCCAACGACGCACGAGCGCAGGGTTGACCTTGGTTCGGTTGCCGGCCATCCACGCCTCCGCTCCCGCTGCCGTCGGCCGCCGCGCGGCGGGCGTTCGTCCTTGACGTACACCACGATGCACGGGTAGCCTAGCACTTAATTCGACAGTCGTCCGAATCCCGCGCGCCACGGCGTGCGGCGTTCCCCGAGCCGCTCGACGGAGGCGCCCGTTGCCGCACCCACCCATCCTCGAAGGCCGCGGCCTCAGCAAGTCGTTCGGCCCCGTGGAGGTCCTGCACGCGGTCGACGTCGACGTGCGGCCCGGCGAGGTGCACGCGCTGCTCGGCGAGAACGGCGCCGGCAAGTCGACGCTCATGAAGCTGCTCTCCGGGTTCCACGAACCGACGGCCGGCACCGTGCACTTCGACGGCGCCCCGGTGCGGTTCGCCGACTCGAACGCCGCGGAGGCCGCCGGCATCGTCCTCATCCATCAGGAGCTGAACCTGGTCCCCGACCTGACCGTCGAAGAGAACATCACGCTCGGGCGCGAGGCGCACCGCTTCGGCTTCGTCGACCGCGCCGCCGGACGCGCCCGCGCCCGCTCGCTGCTCGACGCCCTGCGCACCGAGGTTCCCGTCACCCGGCGCGTGCGCGACCTGTCGGTATCGCAGGCGCAGATGGTCGAGATCGCCAAGGCGGTGTCGCGCGAGGTCCGCGTCCTGTGCATGGACGAACCCACCGACGTGCTCACCGGCACCGAGACCGAGGTGCTGTTCGACCTGGTCCGGCGCCTGGTCGCCGACGGCGTGGCGGTCCTGTACGTGTCGCACAAGCTCGACGAGATCAAGGCGATCGCCGATCGCGTCACCATCCTGCGCGACGGGGTCAAGGTCGGCACCTTCGCGGCCGCGGACCTCACGACCGAAGAGATGGCGCGCCGCATGGTGGGCCGCGACCTCGCCGACATGTACCCCGCCAAACAGTCCGTGCCCGCCGACGCGCCGATCGCGCTCGAGCTCGACGACGTGTCGGTGCCCGGGCACGCCGAGGGGGTGACGCTGCACGTGCGCCGCGGCGAGGTGCTCGGGCTCGC
>JAABRX010000096.1 GCA_011390675.1 Trueperaceae bacterium
CATCATCGCGGTGGGCGCCACCTTCGTGATCATCGGCGGCGGCATCGACCTGTCGGTCGGCTCGATGGCGGCCTTCCTCGCCGGCGGCATGATCCTGGGGATGAACGCGCTCGCGGACGGCTCGCTGTCGGCCCTGACGGTGGTGCTGCTGGGCGTCGCCGGCGTGCTCGCGGCCGGGCTCCTCGCCGGCGCCGCGAACGGCGTCGCGATCACCCGCGGGCGCATCGAACCCTTCATCGTCACGCTCGGTACGCTCGGGATCTTCCGATCCCTGGTCACGTACTTCGCGGACGGCGGCACGCTGTCGCTCGATTTCGCGCTGCGCGGCACGTACCGCCCGGTCTTCTTCGGCACCTTCCTGGGCGTCCCCATCCCGGTGTGGGTCTTCGCGGGCGTCGCCATCGTCGGCGCGATCCTGCTCCATCGGACCCGCTTCGGACGCTACGTGCGCGCGATCGGCTCGAACGCCGAAGTGGCGCGCTACGCGGCGATCCGCGTCGCCCGCGTCCGCACCCTCACCTACGTCATCCAGGGCGTGTGCGTCGCCATCGCCGTGGCGCTCTACGTCCCGCGATTGGGCTCGGCGTCCGGCTCCACCGGCATCCTGTGGGAGCTCGAGGCGATCGCCGCGGTCATCATCGGCGGCACCGCCCTCAAGGGCGGCTCGGGCCACGTCTGGGGCACGGTCGTGGGCGCGATCATGCTCTCGCTCATCGGCAACGTCCTCAACCTCACCAGCGTGATCAGCGAGTACCTCAACGGTGCCGTCCAAGGGCTGATCATCATCGGCGCCGTCTTCTTGCAGCGCGGCCGCAGCGGCCGCGGTTAGGAGGTGGACCTGCTCGACCCGTACGACCCCCCACCCTCTCGCTCTCTTCGCGACCAAGGAGCCTTCATGCCCCGATCCATCCGCACCCTCGCGCTGCTCGCCGTCCTGAGCCTCGGCGTCGCGCTCGCCCAGACGATCGTCATCGGCGTCTCGATCCCGGCCGCCACCCACGGCTGGACCGGCGGCGTCAACTACTGGGCCGCCGAGACCGAAGCGCGCCTCGAAGCCGCGTACCCCAACCTGGACATCGTCATCGCGACCGCCGGCAGCGCCGCCGAGCAGGCCGACGACCTCGAAGACCTCATCGCCATCAACCAGATCGACGCCCTCGTGATCCTGCCGTTCGAGTCCGACCCGCTCACCGAGCCGGTCGCCAGCGTCAAGGACCGCGGCGTCTTCGTCACGGTCGTCGACCGCGGCCTCGCCCGCCCGGGCATCGAGGACGTCTACGTCGCCGGCAACAAC
>JAABRX010000097.1 GCA_011390675.1 Trueperaceae bacterium
AACGTGAGCAGCGGCGGGCGCACCCGGTTGAGCACCCTTGCTTCCGGCGTGTTCCTGCTGGCGATGGTGCTCCTGGCCGGACCGCTCGTGAGCGCCATCCCGATGGCCGCGCTCGTGGCCGTGATGTTCATGGTGGCCATCAACACCTTCGACTGGCGCAGCCTCCCCGGCATGCTGAAGCACCCCAAGAGCGAGACCATCGTGATGGTCGCGACCGTCGGCACGGTAATCCTCTCCCACAACCTGGCGGTGGGCGTCGCCGTCGGGGTCGTCCTGAGCGCGGTCTTCTTCAGCCGCAAGATCGCCAAGACCACCCAGGTGACGAGCGCGCTCGACGCGTCCGGTCGCACCCGCACCTACACCGTCGCCGGCCAGGTCTTCTTCGTCGCCACCGAGGACTTCGTCGCCGCCTTCGATACCGCCGAGGACCTCGACGCGGTGGTGCTCGACCTGCGCCACGCCCAGCTTTGGGACGCGAGCGCCGTCGCCGCCGTCGACAAGGTCGTGCTACGCTTCCGCGCGAACGGGACCTCGGTCGTGCTCCAGAACGTCGACGCGGGCGGCGCGGAGCTCCTCGCCAAGCTCGCCGTGCACGACCGCCCCGGCGCGCGCCTCGGCGCGCACTGAGCGCCGCTGCCTCAGGAGGCCCGCCATGTTCCGACGCATCCTCGTCCCCATCGACTTCACGCCCCCGGGCGACGCCGCCTTGGCGCTCGCACGCAGCCACTTCCCGGACGCCGAGCGCCGTCTGCTCCATGTCCTCGACCCCAAGCGCATCGCCGCCGACCTCGCGTCGTCGGTCTCCGCCAAAGAGGAGCGCGACGCCATGGAGGCGCGCGAACTGGCGCGCATGATCGACCTGGCGCAGGACCGCGAGACGTGCACGGTGCGCGTCGGCACCGCGGCCGAAGGGATCCTCCAAGAGGCTCAGGCATGGGGGGCCGACCTGATCGTCATGGGCACCCACGGCCGCACCGGCCTCGCGCACTTCCTGAACGGCTCCGTTGCGGAGACGGTCGTGCGGCTCGCCAAGCGGCCGGTGCTGATCGAGCACGATCGCGGGGCCTGAGCGCGGCCGTCGGTCAGCGCACGCGTCCGTCGCGGTAGGGACGTAGGAAGAGCGCGGCCACGGCGAGCGCGAAGACCGGCAGCGAGGAGACGACGAGCACCGGCGTGTAGCTGCCGAAGACGTCGGGACCGAGCGCGAAGAGCAGCGGACCCACCGCCGACCCGATCACCATGGCCGTGACGACCTGTCCTCGGATCGCGCCGATGTGGGCGCGCCCGAAGTAGTGGACGAAGGCATTCCCCTCCAGCGCGCTGGCCATGCCGCCACGCATCCCCAAGAGCCCGCCGTAGAGCCACACGGACCCAGGCCCCGCGATGCGCCCGGCCAACACCAGCGCCGCACCGAGCAGCAGCAGGTTGACCGTGAGGAGCACCCGCGGGGGCACGCGCCCGAACAGCGCGCCCGTGCCCAGGTTGCCGACCGCCGACATGATCCCGAGCGGCACGAAGGCCGCAGCGGCCGTCGCCCGGTCGAGGCCACCGGCCGCCAGGATCCCGTAGTGGTGGAAGGCGAGGCCGGTGCCGAGGTTCGATCCGAGCCACAGGCCCGCCAAGAACAGCCAGTACGTGCGCGTCGCGCGCGCCTCCGAAGGGCGGTACGCGGCCTCGGGCACGGTCGTACCTTCCACCCCGGGTGCGGGGCCCCCATCGACCACGATCCCATAGCGCTCCGGGCGGTCGCGCAGCAGCAGCGCCCCGAGTGGCAGGATCGTGAACGCCACCAGGGCGCCCAGCAACATGTAGGTCGTGCGCCAGCCGAAGGGCTCGATCAGGCGCTCGACGAGCGTCGGGAAGAACGCCATCCAAATCGCCATGCCGATCCCGAGGATGCCGATCGCGATGCCTCGCCGCCGAACGAACCAGATCGCCACCGAGTGCACGCTCAGGAGCGACAGTGCCCCTTGGCCGAGCGCCCGGATCAGCGTGAAGCCGACGAGCAGCATCCAGGCGCTCTGGACGAAGCCCATCCAGACGCACGCGAGCGCGAAGGCCGTGGCGACGATCGCCACGGCGACCCGCGGCCCGCGGCGGTCGACGAAGCGACCCACGAACGGGAGCGTCAGCGAGCCGAGGAGCGTCCCGATCAGATACAGCGTCGAGACCCCGGAGCGCGAGAGCCCCAGGTCGAAGATGATGCCATCGAGGAAGATGGCCACGCCTACGGTCTGACCCGGGACCGTCATCATCATCCCGAGGGTGCCGATCGCGAGGACGACCCAGCCGTAGTAGACCGGCGAGCGGGCGATCAGGGAGCTGCGGAGCTCGGGCGTGGGGGCGCTCATGGCCGGCCCGCGCCCACGGGCGTGGGCGTGGGCGGCATGGACACGGTGTGCTTCACGTCCTGGACGATACCGCGGCCCAAGCGTGGCCGATCGCCGCGGCGGAGCGCGCGGCGACCCTCAGGGGCGCGTCAGCGCTCGCGCCCGGTGACCCAGTCGTAGCGCGGGTCGTCGTCCACGATCTCCTCGGGCGGCCGCGAACCCACGGCGACGCCACCGTCGACGTCCCAGACCGAGCCGGTCACGTAGCCGGCGTGCTCGGAGGCCAGGAACAGCACGACGTGCGCGACCTCCTCGGGCTCGCCGGGGCGCGCCAGCGGGAGGTTGGGGATCACCTGCTCGAGCTTGGCCTTCATGCGCGGCGGCAGCGGCTTGGGCTGGGTGTCGATCAGGCCCGGGCTCACGGTGTTCACCAGGATCCCGTAGGGCGCGAGCGCGATGGCGGCGACGCGTCCGAAGGCCTCGGTGGCCGCGCGGCTGCTCGCGTAGGCGGCCGCGCCGGGTCCGCCCTCCTTGGCCGAGCCGGACGAGAAGTTCACGATGCGCCCGGCGCGCTTGCCGGCGACCATCGCGCGGCCCGCGGCCTGCGTCATCAGGAAGGTGCCGCGGGTGTTGACCGCGTACACGGTGTCCCAGACCTCGGGGTCGTAGTCGAGGAGCGCCATCTTGGGCGCGACCGCCGCGTTGTTCACGCAGACGTCGAGTCCGCCGAAGCGCTCGACCGCGGTGTCGACGATCCGCTGCACGTCCTCGACCTGGCGGACGTCGGCCACCACGGGCACGACCGCGTCGCCGAATGCTGCGCACGTCTCGTGCAGACCGGCCTCGTCGCGGTCGACCGCGACGATCCCGGAGGCGCCGGCCTCGACGAATGCGCGCACCAGCGCCCGCCCGACGCCGCGCGCGGCGCCGGTGACGATCACGGACTTGCCCTCGAAGGAGACCTTCACGAGCGCTCCTTCCCGGTCACCCAGTCGTATCGGATGTCGTCGTCGACGATCTCCTTGGGCGCGCGGTTGCCCACGCCGGCGGCGCCGTCGACGTCGACGACCGAGCCGGTCATGTAGCCGGAGTATTCGGAGGCGAGGAACAGCACCACGTTCGCGACCTCCTCCGGCTCGCCCGCGCGCGCGAGCGGCAGCGTCGGGACGCGGGCCGCGAGGCCGGCCGCCATCGAGGGCGGCAGCGGCTTGGGCTGCGTGTCGATCAGCCCCGGGCTGACGGTGTTGACCAGGATGCCGTAGGGGGCGAGCTCGATCGCGGCGACGCGCGAGAACGACTCGGTGGCGGCCCGGCTGCTCGCGTACGCGGCGGCGCCGGCGCCCCCCTTCTTGGCGGAGCCGGAGGAGAAGTTCACGATGCGGCCCTTGCGGTCGCCCTTGATCATCGCCTTGGCCGCCGCCTGCGTCATCAGGAAGGTGCCACGGGCGTTGACCGCGTAGACGGTGTCCCAGACCTTGACGTCGTACTCGAGGAGCGCGGCGGTCGGCGCGACGGCCGCGTTGTTCACGCAGACGTCGAGGCCGCCGAAGCGCTCGACGGCGGTGGCGACGATCGCCTTGGCGCCCTCGACCGTGCTGATGTCGGCAGCGACGGGGACGACGTGGTCGCCCTGGCCGGCGCAGGTCTCGTGCAACCCGGCCTCGTCGCGGTCGGCGGCGACGATGCCCGATGCGCCGGCGGCGACGAACGCGTGCACCAGCGCGCGGCCGACGCCGCGGGCGGCGCCGGTAACGATCACGGTCTTGCCTTCGAAACGGATGTCCATGGGGGGAACTCCTGGGCGCGCCGTGCGACCCCCACCGGCGATCCGAGGGGTCGGCGCGGCGCGCAGGCTACTTGGTCCCGGCGCGCCGGAGCTGGGGGTTGAGGGCGTCGCGGAAGGCGTCGCCGAGCAGGTTGAGGGCGAAGACGAGCACCATGATCGCGGTGCCTGGGTAGATGGCCATGAAGGGCGCCGAGAGGAAGAAGCGCTGCCCGGACGCGATCATGCCGCCCCACGACGGCTGCGGAAGCTGCACGCCGAGGCCGAGGTACGACAGGCCCGCTTCGGCGAGGATGGCGCGGGCCAACTGCGCGGTGGAGTAGACGAGGATCGACGACGCCATCATCGGCACCAGGTGCTTGACCATCACGCGCAGGTCGTTGGCGCCGAGCGACTTGGCCGCCGTCACGTAGTCGCGCTCGAGCAGCGACAGGACCTCGCCGCGCACGAGGCGCGCGTACCCGGGGATGCCGCCGATGCCGATCGCGATCATCGTGTTCGTGAGGCCGGGCCCCAGGAAGGTGATGACGGCGAGCGCCAGGAGTATGCCGGGGAAGGCGAGCAGGACGTCGACCACGCGCATGAGCACGGAGTCGATCCAACCGCCGAAGTACCCCGCCAGCACCCCCATGACGCCGCCCGCGACCAAGCCGATGCCCACCGCGACGAAGCCGACGGTCAGCGCTACGCGCGCGCTGATGAGCATGCGGCTGAAGAGGTCGCGGCCGATCTCGTCGGTCCCGAACCAGTACTCGGCGGACGGCGCCTGGCGCGGCAACGTGAGCATCTCGGTGGCGGAGTAGGGCGCGAGGGCGGGGCCGAACAGAGCGAGGAGGGCGTACAGCAGGGTGATGAAGAACGAGACCTGGGCGATGCGGCTGCGGCGCAGCTCGCGCCACAGCGGGTTGTCGCGGAACCGTGCCATCAGTACCGGATCCTCGGGTCGACGGCCGCGTACAGCAGGTCGACGAGCAGGTTGACGAACACGTAGATCGCGGCGATCACGAGGATGGTGCCTTGGACGGTCACGTAGTCCTTCTGGAAGATGCTGGTCACGAGGAGCCGACCGATCCCCGGGAAGGCGAACACCGACTCGGTGAGCACCGACCCCGCGAGCAGGTTGCCGAGGTTGAGGCCGAGGATGGTGACGATGGCGATCGCCGAGTTGCGGAGCGCGTGCTTGTACACGACCACCCACCCCGACAACCCCTTGGCGCGCGCGGTGCGCACGTAGTCCTGGCCGAGCGTGTCGAGCATGCTGGCGCGCGCGAGGCGCGCGACCAGACCGATCGAGAAGGTGCCGAGCGTCAGGCCCGGCAGGATCAGGTGCTTCCATGTGCCAGTGCCGAACGAGGGCAGCCAACCGAGGGTGAGCGAGAAGAGCAAGATCGACAAGAGACCGAAGAAGAAATTGGGGATCGATACGCCGATGAGCGACACGACGCGTGCGACGCCGTCGAGCAGCGTGTCGCGCCGTACGGCCGAGAGGATGCCGAGCGGGATGCCGAAGACGATCGTGATCAGCAGGGCCACGCCGGCGATCTGACCGGTGAAATACAGCGCCCGCCCGATGAGTTGGGTGACCGGGATGCTGAGGACGTACGACGTGCCCAAGTCTCCCTGGAGTGCGTTCAGCACGTAGATGCCGAACTGCACGGGCACCGGGCGGTCGAGCCCGAGGCGTTCGCGCGTGGCCTCGATCATCGCCTGCGTGGCGTCCTCGCCGGCGAGGAGGTCGGCGGGATCGCCGGGCGTGAGCCGCGTGACCGCGAAGGTGACGAGAAGGACGCCGAACAGCACCGGGATGAGCTGCAGGAGGCGCTTGCCGATGTAGACGAGCATGGGGCGGGTACCTCGGTCCGACGCCGCGCCACGTCGGAGTGCCGGAAAGGTCCGGCGCGTCAGGCGGGCGCGCGTGGGGCCGGAGCCCCACGCGCGCCGTCAGAACGAAGGGTGGACGAACCCTCAGTCGTTGGCGATGCGGACGCCGCGCAGGTCGAGCGAGTCCTGGCGGTCGACGACGAAGCCCTCGACGGATTCCTTGACGCCGATGTTGCTCTGGACGTGGAACAGCGGGTGGCGGTGCTGCCACAGCTTGTTGTACTCACCCATGATCCGGTAGCCCTCGAGGCGCTCCTCGAGCGGGGCCGGCGACTGCGACAGGGCGAACGCCTCGTCGTACTCGGGGGTGCAGGGGATGCCGTACCAGGCGCGCGTCGTCTGGAAGCAGAGCGGACGGTTCTGGAGGTAACCGACCTCGCCGGTGCGGATGCCCGAGCCGGTGGTCCACATCTCGGTCTCGGCCGGGAGCCCCTCGTTCTTCCAGCGCAGGCCGCCGTTGTTCAGGGCGGACACGAAGGCCGCGGTGTCGACGCGCTCGAGCGTGAGTTCGATGCCCACGTTCGCGAGCTGCGCCTGCACGACCTGCAGGGCGTCGATCTCGCCGACGGTCACGCCGCGCGTGAGGACGTTGATCGAGAGGCGCTCGCCGTCGCGGCTGCGGATGCCGTCGTTGCCGAGCGTCCAGCCGTCTTCCTCGAGCAGGCTGCGGGCCGCCTCGGGGTCGTACGGGAGGGTGTGGTCGTAGAAGCCGACCGCCTCGGCCGGGCCGTGGCCGTACGCAGGCACGCCCGCTTCGCCGATGACGGCGGAGATCTGGTCGCGGTTGATCGAGTGGGCGATCGCCATGCGCACCGCGTCGGTGAGGAGCGGGTGCTGGATGTTGCTCTCGAGGAACAGGGTGCGGAAGGTGGCCGTGCGGATCACGTCGAGGCCGGGGGTGCGCTCGATGATGCCCACCTGGTCGGCCGGAAGGCCGAAGGCCATGTCGATCTCGCCGGTAAGGAGCGCCAGGGCGCGCGCGCTGTCGTCCGGGATCGCCTGGAAGACGACGCGGTCGACTTCGGCGCCGACGTCGCCCCAGTAGTCGGCGTTGCGCTCGACGACGACGCGCTCGCCGGGCTCCCAGCTCACGAACTGGAAGGCGCCCGTGCCGGAGGGCTGCTGGCCGTAGTTGTCCTCGCCGACCTCCATGTAGTGCTCCATGTCGACGATCATGAAGAGCGCCGCGCCGAGGATGTTCAGGAAGATGAAGTTGGGCTCGTTCAGGGTGACGTCGAGGGTGTACTCGTCGACCACGTTCAGCGACTCGAAGGCGGTGAGCAGGCCGGCGGCGACGCCGGGGCGCTCGGGGTTCAGCATGGTCTCGAAGTTCCACTTGACGACTTCCGCGTTGAAGGGGTTGCCGGTGTGGAAGGTGACCCCTTCGCGCAGGAAGAAGCGCCAGGTGCGGCCATCGGGCTGCAGTTCCCAGCTGGTGGCGAGCATCGGGACCAGGTTGAGGTCCGGGCCGTAGCGCATGAGGCCCTCGTGGATCTGGTAGGTGACCTCGGCCGTCAGGTTGTTCGCCTGGCGGAAGGGGTTCATGTCGCTCACGTCGCCGACGCGGCCGATCGTGAGCGTGGACTGCGCGACGGCGAGCCCGAGTACGAGCAGGGCGCCGAGCGCGACGAGCATCTTGCGGAACGTACGGTTCATGCAGCGAACCTCCTGGGGGAACGTGCCAGCGAAACGTCGGGGGCGGGGGGGACGATGCGGCGGTGGGCGTGCGACTGCATCAACTTGCTGAAACCGCGTTTCACTATGCGAGGGTAAGCCTAGCGGCTGAGGGGGGGCGTGTCAATCGAGGGGCGAAGCGCCGGGCGTACACAGCGCGTCCGGCGCGGGCATGCGTCAGTACTCGCGCACCGGGTCGAAGACGTTGCGGAGCGGCTCGCCGCTGCGGAACCGGCGCAGGTTGTCCAGGAACAGGTCGGTCAGGCGCTCGTTCTCGCGCACCGAGGTGCTCGCCGAGTGCGGGAAGACGATGACGTCGTCGCGCGACCAGAGCGGATGCCCCTCGGGGAGCGGCTCGACGGGGGTGACGTCGAGGACGGCGCCCGCGAGCGGACCGCGGTCGAGGGCGTCGAGCAGGGCCTGCTCCTGCACCAGGGTGCCGCGGCCGATGTTGATCAGCACGCTTCCCGGCTTCATCGCTGCGAACGCGGCCGCGTCCATCATCCCGACGGTCTCGCGCGTGTGCGGCGCGATCAGGACCACGTAGTCGGCGTCGCCGATCATCGCGTGCAGGTCGTGCCAGGCGTAGAGCTCGTCGACGCCGAGCTGCTCGGCGGTGAAGCCCTCCGTGGTGCGCTTGGTGCCGAGCACCCGGGCGCCCATCGTGCGCGCCATGCGCGCCACCTCGCGACCGATGCTGCCGAGCCCGACGATCGCGACCGTCGCCGCGCCCAACTCCCCGCCCACGAAGCGCTTCCAGACCCCCTCCCGCTGCTGCTTGCGCGCGATGGGGTAGCCCTTGGCGAAGGCGAGCATCCCCCACAGCACGAACTCCGCGAGCGGCTTGGCGTGCACGCCGGCGGCGGTCGTCAGGACGGTGCCGGGGCGGTGCAAGCCGTGCTTCGCGACGAACTGGCCGATCCCGGCGCTGGTCGCCTGCACCCAGCGCACGCCCGTACCCGCGTCCAGCAGGCTCTTCGGCTCGGGGTAATCGAAGTCGAACAGGACGTCGGCGTCGCGCATGAGGGCCGACCACTCGGCGCGCTGCTCGGCATCGCGGACGAAGGGGTGCCCCGAGTGGTCGGCGACGTAGCGCGGCGCCGGGATCAGGTCGGGCCGGTACTGGACCGATACCGACGGGTCGCTGGCGGCGATGCGCTCCACCAGTTCGGGTTCGAGGTAGCTGCAGATCAGGACGTTGGGCACGCGGTCGACTCCTCCGGCGCGTCAGCCGCGCGCGCGGCCCGTGACCCAGTCGTACCGGACGTCCTCGTCGACGATCTCGTGGCCGGCACGGGTGCCGACGGTGGCACCTCCGTCGACCTCGTAGACCGCGCCGGTGACGTAGCTCGAGGCATCCGACGCCAGCCACAGGACCAGGTTCCCGACCTCTTCCGGTTCGCCCGGGCGCGCCAGCGGCAAGGTAGGGATCCGCGCCGCGAGGCCCTTCGCCATGCTCGGCGGCAGGGGCTTCGGCTGGGTGTCGATCAGGCCCGGGCTGACGCAGTTCACCAGGATGTCGTGCACCGCGAGCTCGATCGCCGCCACCCGGGTGAAGCTCTCGGTCGCGGCTCGGCTGCTCGCATACGCCGCGGCGCCGGCGGAACCGCGCTTGGTCACCCCCGACGAGAAGTTGATGATGCGCCCGCCTCGGCCCTGAGCCACCAGCACACGCCCAGCCGCCTGCGTCATCAGGAAGGTGCCGCGGCAGTTGACGGCGTAGACCGTGTCCCAGACCGAGGCCTTCTCGTCGAGCAGCGCCTCGTGCGGCGCCACCGCCGCGTTGTTGACGCACACGTCGAGACGGCCGAAGCGGTCGGTCGCCGCCTTGACGATGCCCTCGGCGCCCGCCTCGGTGCTCACGTCACCGGCCACGGCGACGGCCCGGTCGCCGTGCGGCGCGCAGGTCTCGGCGAGGCCCTCGGCGTCGCGGTCGGCGGCGACGACGCGCGCGCCGGTCGCGACGAACTGGCCGACCATCGCCCGGCCGACGCCGCGCGCGGCTCCGGTGACGATGACGACGCGATCGGAGAAGTCGTAGGACACGTTCATGGGTTCGCTCCTTCTGAGGACGGGCGCGACGCGCTCGGCGTGCGGAGGGTCTCGGGAGAACGACGTCGCGGCCGGCACGACTCGGCCGCGACGCCGCGGAGGTAGCTGCGTCCCGCCCCGCGGCGAACCAGGTTCCATGCACCCCAGGAGGCCTTCGGACGCGATCGCACGAGGAAGCGTAGCATATGCTGAAACCACGTTTCACCGCGCTGGGTACCTCAGGAGGACAACGCACCCTCGCCCGGAGGTGCGCGCCTGGTACCATCGCCCGGAACGTTCGCCCAACCCATGCACCCCGCTCGCGGCCGCGCTCGACCCGGCCGCCGCAGCCAGGAGCCAGGAGCCCCCGTCCATGCGCAGCGAACTCCCCACCGACGCCTCGTCCACCGACGGCAAGTACACCGTCCAGATCCTCGCACGCGCCATCCACGTGCTGGGCGCATTGGCGGGACGGGTTCAAGGGTGGACGCTCGACGAACTCGGCGCCTCGCTCGGGATCGCCAAGGCGTCGTTGCTGCGCATCCTGCGCACGCTCGAAGACGAGGGCATGGTCCGCCGCGACGACGACCAGTACTTCCTCGGCGCACGCGTTCTCGACTTCAGCCACGGCTACCTGCGCGGCCTCGAGCTGACCGCGGTCGCACGTCCCCTGATGGAAGACCTCGCCAAGCGCACCGGCCAGACCATCAGCCTCGCCGTCCGCGACGGGCTCGAGATCGTCTACGTCGCGATCGAACGGGCGCAGCAGGACATCGGCATCCAGGGTGAGATCGGCGCCCGGCACCCGGCGAACGCGACGGCGCTCGGCAAGGTGTTGCTCGCCGACCTCGAGCCGGCGGAGGCGGCCGCACTGCTCGCCGGCCGCGACCTGGTGCGCCTGACCCATCGCACGATCACCGATCCGGATGCCCTTCTGCGCCATCTGGACGTCGTGCGGCGGCAAGGGTTCGCTGTGGACGACGAGGAGCGCGGCATCGGCATCCGCTGCGTCGCGGCGCCGGTGCGTCGCGCCGATGGTCGCGTGATCGGCGCGATCAGCGTCGCCGGCCCCATCTTCCACATGACCGAGGACGTCTTCCCGCGCTACCGCGAATGGCTGCTGGAGGCCACCGCGCAAGCCTCCGCCCGCTTCGGGCATCCGCGGACCCTCGTCGAGGCCTGAGCAAGCGACCCATCCGGCCGCCTTGCGGCGCGCGCGGTCGTCCCGTACACTCGCCCCAGTTGAAACGTCGTTTCACATGTGCGGGCGCCGGGGGATCGGCGTCGCGCCCTGGAGGTCGCCCATGCCCACGTCCACCCTCCGTTCCGCGCTCCGCTGGTCGAGCGTCGATCTGCCGCACGAACCCGCCACCGGCAGCGTCCCGCTGCGTTGGGCCGAGGTCGGCGACCGCGGTCCGCTCGCCGTCGTCACCTGCGGCATCCACGGCGACGAGGGCCCGTGGGGGGCGCTCGCGGTGCAGCGCGTCCTGGAACGCCCGCTCGCCGAGCTGACCGGCCGCCTGCGGGTGGTGCTGGCCGCCAACCCGACCGCGGTCGCCGCCGACCGGCGCGGTTCGCCGCTCGACCACCTCGACCTCAACCGGTACTTCCCGGGCAACGCGGACGGCTCGCACACCGAACGCCTCGGCGCTGCCCTCACCACCGCGACCGAGGGCGCGGACGCGCTCGTCGACCTGCACGGCGGCGGCAGCTGGTGCGTCAACGCCTTCACCTTCCGCTTCCCAGGCTCCGAGGAGCTCGCGGACGCGATCGGCGCCCCCTTCGTCGTCGACATGCCGCTGCGCCCGGGCCACCTCGCCGGCATGGCGGCGGAGCGCGGCGCGAAGGTGGTGGCGGTGGAGATGGGCGGCCGCTCGGTCGACGAGCTCGCCTGGCGCGACCGCCTCGCCGACGGCGTCGACCGGGTGCTCGCGAGCGTGGGCGTCTTGGCACCGCGCCTCCCCGACCCCGAGCCCGCCCGCAAGGTCGAGGGCCTCACGGTCCTGCGGCCGTCGCGCGGCGGCGTCTACGTCCCCACCCTGCGTCAGGACGCGATCGGCACGGTCGTACCCGAAGGCACCGAGCTGGGCGTGCTGCGCGACCTGGGGACGATGGAGCCGGTCGAGACCTTCCGCGCGCCCTTCCCCGAGACCGCGCTGATGCTGCTGCGCCCGCACGTCACCGTGCTCGAGGGCGGGGCGATGACGTTCGTGGTGGGGCGCCCGGCGTAGGCTCGGCGCACCCCCAGGAGGCCCCCATGCACACCCGCCCGCTCGGCCCGCTGCACGTCTCGGAAGTCGGCCTCGGCTGCAACAACTTCGGCCGACGCCTCGACCTCGAGGCCACCCGCGCCGTCGTCGACGCCGCGATCGACGTCGGCGTGACCTTCCTCGACACCGCGAACGTCTACGGCGGCACCGACAGCGAGGCGTTCCTCGGCCGCGTGCTCGAGGGGCGCCGGAGCCAGGTGGTCCTGGCGACCAAGTTCGGCCACCCGAGCGACGACGAGGCGCGCGGCGGCCGCCCCGAGGCCATCCGACCCGCCCTCGAGATCAGCCTCAAGCGGTTGCGGACCGACCACGTCGACCTCTACCAGCTCCACCGCCCGGACCCCGACGTGCCGGTCGCCGACACCCTGGGCGCCCTGGGCGAGCTCGTCGACGCCGGCATGGCGCGCGCCGTCGGCTGCTCGTACTTCACCGCGGATCAGCTCGACGAGGCCGAAGCGGCGGGCGCCGATGCCGGCGTCCGCTTCGTCAGCGTGCAGAACGAGTACTCGATGGTGCACCGCGAACCCGAGGACGGCGTGTTGGCGGCTTGCGAGCGGCTCGGGATCGGCTTCCTGCCGTACTTCCCGCTCGCGAGCGGGCTCCTGACCGGCAAGTACCGCCACGGCGAGGCGCCGCCGGAGGGCACCCGCATCACCGGCACCCCGCGCGAAGAGACGCTGCTCACCGAGGCCAACCTCGACCTGGTCGAACGGCTCGTCGACTGGAGCGCCGATCATGGCGCCAAGCTCATCGACCTCGCCTTCGCCTACCTGCTGGCGGAGCCGGCGGTGTCGAGCGTGATCGCCGGCGCCACCAAGCCCGAGCAGGTGCGGCGCAACGCCGCGACGGCCGCGTTCCGGCTCACGGGCGCCCAACGCGCGGAGGTGCAGGCGATCCTCGACGACGCCTGACGGGCGCGGGTCACCCGGCCCAGGCGACCGCCGCCGCGAGCAGCAGCACGGTCGCGACCCCGTACCCGAGCTCGCCGAACCCCACCACCTTGGCGGCCACCGGGCGCCGCCACGGCGACAGACCCCAAGCCGCGCGCGCCGCCAGCAGCGCGTACGCCGCGACGACCGGCCAGGCGAGCCAGCCTGCGGCCCAGGCCGCCAGGCCCACCGCGAGCGCCGCGCCGTGCAGCGCCCACGTCGGCACCGGCGACACGGGCGCGCCGCGCTCGAGGCGGAGCCGCGCGCGCACGTACACGATCGCCGGCACCGCGCGCAGCGCCAACAGACCCCACAGCGCGAGCGCCGGCGCGAGCGCCCAGCCCGCGGCCACCGCGATGCAGGCGGCGAGCGCCCCCATCGCGACCGCTCCGGCGGCCTCGGGCACGAGCTCGCGCGCGCGGTTGCGAGCGTCGTAGCTCAGCTGCACCGCCGCGAGCGGCAGCGCGAAGAGGGCGGGCACCAGCCAGGCGAGGTCGCCGGCCAGCAGCCACGCGGCGGCGAGGCCCGCGAGCCAGGCGAGCGCGTAGCCGAGCGCGACGCGGCGCGCCAAGCGCGTGCGTGGGAAGACGGTGCCGCGCCGCGCGTCGGCGGCGATCAGGCTGACGGGCGTCTGCAGCAGCAGCGTGAAGAGCGCCACGAGCGCGAGCGCCACGCCGGCACCGCTCCAGGAGAGCACCAGCCCCAACAGCGCCGGTTCGAGCAGGAAGCCCCACGCGCCGTGCTCGATCGGCAGCGCCACCCGCTTGAGGGCGGCGCGGGAGGCGGGCGCCGCCCGGGCGGTCACGCGGTCCGTTCGACCCGCACCCGCCAGAGCGCCGGTCCCTGCTCGAGGTAGGTCCAGACGGACGCGCCGGGGCGCTCCACTGCGAAGCGACCACGCAGCGGCGCGGGGTCGTGGGGCACGATCAACTCCACCGCGCCGCCCACCGGCAGCGCCTCGAAGGTGTTCTCGATGTGCATGCGGCAGGTGCCGGGTGGGAGGACGCGGACGTCGACGGTGGCGTCGACCGGGGCGTCGACGGCTTCGAGGACGGGATCGGCGAGGTTCATGGTGGACCCTTCCGCGGCGTCGCCCGCGGACCGGCCGAGTGCAGGTCCGCCCTTCGCGCGCCGCTGCGCACGTTCGCGGACCTCATCATCCGAGATTGGGTCGGGGGGCGTCCGGGACCTTCGTCCGCAGGCGCGGCGCAACCGCGCCCGTCAGCGGCGCGCGTCGCCCTTGGCCGCCGGTCCGACCTGGACGCGCCCGGTGCCGCGCCACTTGGACACGTACATCGCGGCGTCCGCGGCCCGCAGCAGAGCCTCGGCATCGGCCCCGTGGTCGGGGAACAGCGCCACGCCCACGCTCGCCGAGACCCGCAGCAGGCGCTCGTCGACCTCGACGGGCGCGGCGCAGGCGGCGACCAGCTTGCCCGCCAGGACGCGCACGCCGTCGGCGTCCACGGGTTCGCCGGTGAGCACCGTGAACTCGTCGCCCGACAAGCGCGCGACCGTGTCGCTGCGGCGCACGGCGCCGGTCATCCGGGCCGCCAGCGCCCGCAGCATCGCGTCGCCGGCGTGGTGGCCGTACGCGTCGTTGACGGCCTTGAAGCCGTCGAGGTCGACGAACAGCACCGCGAACCGGGTGCCGGTGCGCTCGGCCAGCGCTACCGAGCGCTCGAGCCGATCCATGAACCGCGCCCGGTTCGGAAGTCCGGTGAGGGGGTCGACGAAGGCGCGGTCGGCGGCCGTCTCCGCGAGCGTGAGCGCGCGGGCATGCCGCTCGAGCGACCACGAGAAGACGTGCAGCCCGGGCACGTACACCCAACTCGCCAAGTAGAACTGCACCAAGGAGCGCCACTGGACCGCGTCGTCGCTGGCCACGTGCGCGCCCAGGATCGCCACCGCGACCGCGTAGAAGGCGATCGACAGGCGCAGCCCGAGGCGACGACCGAAGGCGAAGTACGCCCAGAAGTACGCGAGCGGCGCCCACGGCGCGAACTCGCGCCATGCCTCCAAGTGGAGGGCGTGGTCGCCGAAGGCGAAGAGCTTGACGGCCAAGCCACCCGCGAGGGCCACCGTCAGGACCACAAGCACCGCGACCTCGACCCGCCGCAGCACCCCGCCGGGCCGGAAGAGCTCGACCAAGGCGTACCCGAAACCGGCGAGGACGACCACGACCAGCGCGCGGTCGACCGCGTTGCCGTGCGTCGCCTCGCTGACCGCCAGGTACCCGACGATGGCGACCGTGGCCGCCACCAGGATGCCGCGGTACGCCAGGCGGCGCACGGCGACGAGTTGGCGGATCTCACCCAGCGGGTCGATCGAGGCGGTCGCGTCGACGTCGAGGTCGCCCGCCATCACCCGGCGGCGCACGGCGCTGGCGTCGACCGGTCGCTTCGACCCAGGCCCCTTCGACCCGGGCCGCTTCGACCCCGATTCGCTCGACCCGTCGCGCTCCGACCCGTTCGGCACGCGCTCAGGGTACGGCTTGCTCAGCCGTCGTGCATGGGTTGGGCCACCTTCGCACCACCGACCACGCGCTCGCGCGCGACCGCGATCGCCTCCTCGGTCGTGCCGAAGAGCCGCACGCCCTGCGCCTCGAGGCGAACCAGCACGCCCATGCGGTCGAGCAGCTCGCGCGGCTGCGCCTGCAAGCCGGAGAGGTAGAGCTCGACGCCGCCCTGCGCCAAGCGCTCGCCGAGCGACTCGAGCGCGGACGCACCCGTCGCGTCCATCACCGGCACCCGCCGCAAGCGCAGGACCACCACGCGGATGCCGCCACCCGCCTTGAGCAACTGGTCGAAGAAGCGGTTGGCGGCGCCGAAGAAGATGGGGCCGTCGATGCGGTACGCGACCACGTGCTCGCGCAGCAGCCGTCGCTCCGCCTCGGCGTCGGCCGCGAGGTCGTGCCGTGGCGCGTCCTCGGCCCCGGAGAGCTCCAGCGGGTCGATCCGGAACATCCGGCTCATGCGCACGATGAAGAGCACGCCCGCGGCGACCAACCCCACCTCGAGCGCCAGGATCAGATCGAACAGCACCGTCACCACCATCGTCAGCACCAGCACGAAGGCGTCGGACTTGGTCGAGCGCAGGATGGTCCGCAGCGCGTGCGTCTCGATCATCCGCACCGCGACGACGACGAGGATCCCGGCCAGGGCGGCGAGCGGGATCCGGGCCGCGAGCGGCGCGGCGACCCCCACGATCGCCAGCAGCGTGAGCCCGTGGACGACGGCGGCGAGGCGCGTGCGCGCCCCGGAGCGCACGTTGACGGCGGTGCGCGCGAGGGCGGCCGTCGCCGGGATGCCCCCCATCACGGCGGCGCCCAGGTTGGCGATCCCCTGGCCGAAGAGCTCGCGGTCGGGGTCGTGGCGCTCGCCGACCGTCATCGAATCCGCCACGACCGCCGACAGCAGGCTCTCGAGGGCGGCCAACACCGCGATCGCGAGCGCCGCGCGCACGAGCACGACCACGTCCAGATCGGGCACGGGCGGCAGCGACGGCCAGGGGAGCGCGGCCGGGATGGCGCCGATGCGCGCGACCCCGTCGAAGAACGGGAGCAACGAGACGAGCGTCACCGCGACCATCGCGACGATGCCGGCCGGCACGCCGCGCGCGCGCCTCCATGCGGGCCAGGCCAGCATCACGCCGATCGTCAGCAGCCCCAGGGCCAGCGGCTCCAGGGTCGGCGCCGCGGCGAAGGCCCGGAGCGCCTCGAGGCTCGCCGGCACGATGCCGCCGTGCCCGGCCGTGGCCGGGACGCCGAGCAAGCCGGGCACCTGCTGGAGCCCGATGATGATCGCGATGCCGTTGGTGAACCCGGAGACCACCGGCCACGGGACGTAATGGACGTACCGGCCGATGCGCGCGAAGGCGAAGACGAGCAGGAAGCCCCCCGCGAGGAGCCCCAGGAGCGGCAGCGCGGCGACGCCGTACTCGGCGACGATCGGCAGCAGCACGACGGTCATGGCGCCCGTGGGGCCGCTCACCTGGAAGTTGGAGCCGCCGAACACGGCCGCCAGCGTGCCGGCCACCACGGCCGTCGCCAACCCGGCGGCGGCGCCGGCGCCCGAGGTCACGCCGAAGGCGAGCGCCAGCGGGAGCGCGACGACCGCGACCGTGACCCCGGCCAGCAGGTCTTGACGCCACGAGCGCACGTCGTAGTCGCCGCGGCGCGGCAGCAAGCGGCCGACGGCCGCCAAGGCACGAAGCATGCAGAGCTCCCCGGTCCGTGGGTCGACGCGGACCTCGGCGCGGATGGTACGCCCAGCGAGAGTGGGGGGCAAGGGCAAGCGGTGGAGCTGCCCGTGAGGGTGCAACCGACGCGCAGCGCCGGCCAGGGCCCGTGCTACCGTTCAGCACGATGGTCTCGAGCCGCGACCAGGACCCGAGCGGGGTCCACGTCCGCCGCTACGGGCGCGACACGCCCGAGTTCGCCCGCGTCGCGAACCTGAGCGACGCGGTCTTCGCCATCGCGATGACGCTCCTCGTGCTCGCCTTGGACGCTCCCGACGTACCCGCCGAGCGGCTGGCGGCCGCGCTCGCCGCCGAGGTCCCGCACTACGTCGCCTTCGTCCTCAGCTTCGTGCTCGTGGCCAACGTCTGGTGGGCGCACCACAAGTTCTTCGGCTTGCTGGCGTGGCTCGAACCTCGGATCATCGGGCTCAACCTCGGCCTGCTCGGGCTCGTGGCGCTCGTGCCGTTCCCGACCAGCCTGATCGGCGCCGCACCGAGGACCGGCGCAGCGGTGGTGCCGTTCGTGGCCCTGTTCGTGCTGGTCCACGTCGTCTTCCTGGTCCTGCTCGTCCGCGCCCACGGGCTCCGGGCCTGGCGCATCCCCATGCCGCGCGGCCTCTACCCGTGGCTGGTGGCCGGCTGGTTGGGCCACCTCACGCTCATGGTCGTCGCGCTCGCGATCGCCCTGGTGTGGCCGATCGGCGGCCTGATCGTAGCGGCAGCGAGCGGGACCGCCGTCGGCGTCACAATGGCGGTGCTCGCGCCTAGGGCGTACGTCGAGTGGGGCTGAGCGGCCGCTGCCCGCCTACCGACGCCGCAGCGCGTCCACCATCCACGCAGCCACGCGCGCAAGGCCGCGGACATCGATCCACTCGTCCACCGAGTGGATCTCGTGCATCCCGACGCCGACGTTCGCGGTCGGCAGCCCCTTCTGGTTGAACACGTTCGTGTCCGACCCACCGATGGACCGCACGGTGGTCACCGTCAGGCCGTGCGCGGGTGCCGCCGCCCGCAGCCAGCGCAGCGGCAGGGCGTCGTCGGCCAGGGCGTAGCCGTCGTAGAGGCGCCGGTGGGCGACCTCGACGCGGGCTCCGAACGGCGCCACCGCCGCCTCGGCCCCGTCGCGGACCTCGGCGAGCAGCCGCAGCAGGCGCGGCTCTTCGAAGGCCCGGGCCTCCCCGTCCAGCACGACCTCGTCGGGCACGACGTTGCTGGCGCCGCCGCCGCGCACGCTCCCAAGGTTCGCGATCGCGCCGTCGGGCTGCAGGCCCATGGGGAAGGCGCGCACGACCTCGGCCGCGGCGGCGATCGCGTGGACGCCGCGCTCGGGCTCCAGCGCCGCGTGCGCGCGGCGACCGCGCACGGTGATCGTCAGCGCCTCCTTGAAGACCGCGGCCGCGATCACCTCGCCGACCGCCACCTCGCCGTCGAAGACGAAGCCGGCGTCGGCCCGCAGCGCCGCGACGTCGAGCGCGTGCGCGCCGCGCAACCC
>JAABRX010000098.1 GCA_011390675.1 Trueperaceae bacterium
CAGCTGATCGCGGGGGGGCGCATGCCGAGGCCGAGGAAGCTCAGGAAGGTCTCGTTGAGGATCATCAGCGGGATCGCGAGCGTGGTCGCGGCGATGATGTGGCTCGTGAAGGACGGCACCATGTGCGAGAAGATGACGCGCGCGCGGCTCGCGCCGACCAGCCGCGCCGCCAGCACGAAGTCCTCCTCGCGCAGCGACAGGAAGCGCCCGCGGACCTCACGCGCGAGGCGCGTCCAGCCGAGCAGCGCCAGGATGACGGTGATCGCGAAGTAGACCCAGGTGACCGGCCACTCGCGCGGCAGCGATGCGGAGAGCGCCAGCCAGACCGGGATGGGCGGCAGCGCCTGCAGCAGCTCGATCACCCGCTGGATGACGTTGTCGACGAGGCCGCCGAAGTAGCCCGAGATGCCGCCGAGCAAGATGCCCAGGATGGTGCTCAGCGCCACCGCGACCAGGCCGATCGAGAGCGAGATGCGCGTGCCGTAGGTGAGCCGCGACCACTGGTCGCGGCCGAGGCGATCGGTGCCGAGCAGGTTGGGGATGTCGGCGTCGGACGCGCCGGCGAAGCCGATCAGGTGCCGGTCGGTGGGGATGAGCCCGAAGAGGCGGTAGGCGTAGCCGCGCGCGAACAGCCGGACCGGGTAGCGGACCTCCGTGTCGATCACCCAGTTCATCCGCAGGGTGCGCGGGTCGCGCTGGCCCACGACGCCGTAGGCGAACGGCATCGCGGGCCGCCCGTCGTGGATCAGCTGGATGGTCTGCGGCGGCACGAAGGCATGGCGCGCGCTGGTGGCGTAGGGGTCCTGGGTGGCGAAGAACTCGGGCATCGCGGCGATCAACGCGATCAGCACGACCACCCAGAGGCTGACGACCGCCAGCTTGTGCTTGCGGAAGCGCCACCAGGTGAGCTTCCAGGCAGGCGCGACGTAGACGGCGCTGGCTCCGTCGTTCTTGGCGATCTTCGGCTTCGCGAGGTCGGGTGCGGTCGCGGCCACCTCAGGCACCGTCCATCCGGATGCGCGGATCGAGCATGGCCAGCAAGATGTCGCTGACCAGCGTGCCGATCACGGTGAGGACGGAGAACAGCAGGATGATGACGCCCGCGAGGTACATGTCTTGCCCCACGAGCGCGCGCAGCAGGAGCGGGCCGATCGTCGGCAGGCTCATGACCACCGACACCACGACGCCGCCCGACAGCAACTGGGGAAAGTACCAGCCGAGCGTACTGACCACCGGGGCGATCGCGACGCGGGTCGGGTACTTGAGGACGAGCTTCCACTCGGGGAGGCCCTTGGCCCGCGCCATCTCGGAGTAGGGCTTGCCGAGCTCGTCGAGCAGGTTCGCGCGCACCACGCGGGCGATCTGGGCGGTGCCGGCCACCCCGAGGACGATCATCGGCAACCAGATGTGGCTCATGAGGTCGCCGACGCGCCCCCAACTCCAGGGCGCTTGCGCGTACTCGGGCGAGAACAACCCGGTCACCGAGAGCCCGAAGCGGTCGAAGGCGATCCACATGAGCACCAGCGCCAACAAGAAGTTGGGGGTGGCCAGGCCGATGTAGTTGAGCACCGTGAAGACGTAGTCGATGATCGAATACTTGCGCGTGGCCGAGATGATGCCGATCGGGATCGCGACCGCCCACGTGAAGAGCAGCGAGAAGGTGGTCAGCAGCAGCGTGAGCAACAAGCGCTCGCCGATCAGTTCGCTGTTGGCGCGGTTCCACTCCAGCGACACGCCCAGGTCGCCCTGCAGCATGCGGCCGATCCACGTGAAGTACTGCTCGATCATGGGCTTGTCGAGGCCGTACGTGCTGCGCAGCGCGTCGATCTGCGCCTGGTCGATCGACGTCCCCCCCTGGCTGAGCTCGGCGATGTAGCTGGTCAGGAAGTCGCCCGGAGGCGCCTGGATCAGGACGAACGAGATGATCGAGAAGATAAAGAGCATGAACGGAACGACGAGCAGGCGTTTGAGGATGAACCAGTGCATCCGATCTCCATCACGGGGCGCCGCCGGCAGGGGTGGGGCTCGGTCCCTCCGTACGGGCGGGCCACGCTCGTGCGTGGGCTCGGGGAAAGGCGAACGGTCGGGGGTCGGGATCCGTGGATCCCGACCCCCGACCGCAACGCCTCAGCGGCGGTCGAAGAAGAACTGCTCGGGCCGCGCGTCGCCCGGCGTGCGCAGCGGCCAGTCGTTGGCCACCACGAGCGGGACGTTCTTGAGGTCCTCGTTGACGACGACGACGCCCTGGATCATGGGGGTCAGGCCAACGGTGCCGATGCCGAAGAGCTCGGTCGACGTGATCTCGAAGAGCTCCTGGGCGAGGGCGATCTGCTGATCGACGCCCACGGTCTTGGCCTCTTCGATGATGTCGACGATGCGCTTGATGCTGCCGGTCGGCTCGATGCCGCGCTCGCCGCCCGTGGCGTACCAGGTGCGGGTCTCGACCGCGAAGATCGTGGCCGGATCGGAGCGGGGATCGACCTTCGGGTTGCCGGTGAAGGGGAACGCCGTGGTGTCGTCGTTCCAGATCTCCATGATCAGCTCGTTGCTGTCGCGCATCGTGAAGTGCGCGGTGCGCTCGCGGACCTGGACGTCGGTGGTCAGGCCGAGCGCGTCCCAGTTGGCGGCGACGAGCTGCGCCACGTCCGGCCACGGGCCGAAGGCGGGGACGACCGAGATCTCGAGGCGCAGCGGGGCGCCGCTCGGGAGCGTGCGCTTGCCGTCGGAGCCGCGGGCGAGGCCGAGCTCATCGAGCATGCGGTTGGCTTCGGCCACGTCGAGCTCGGTGTGGCGCGTCGCAGCCGCGTCGCCCGGGTAGTAGGGATGCCACGGCGCCGGGACGGGCTGGCGGATCTCGCCGAGTCCGAGGAAGGCCGACTCGCGGATCTCGTCGCGGTCGATGCCGATCGAGAGGGCGATGCGGAAGTCGCGGTTCGCGAGGAGCTCGCCCAGCTCGGGCTCGAGCAGGTACTGCTGGTTGACCCAGACGGCGGCGTCGCTGCCACCGAAGGTCGGCCACGTGATCACGCGGTAGCCCGAGCGCTCGGCGTTCTCGACGAGCACGGGGTAGTTGGGCATCTGGATGTGGCGCGCCTGGAAATCGAACTCGCCGGCGACGGCCGCGAAGTTCAGCGACTGCGGGTCGGCGAAGAAGCGGAACTGCACGTCGTCGATGTACGGGAGCTGGTTGCCCTCGGGGTCGACGCCGATGAAGTACGGGTTGCGGCGGATGGTGAAGATCGGGTCGGAGACGGTCGACTCGAACGGCACCCAGGCGGCCATCGAGGGGCGCTCGGGGTTCGAGATCGGCAGCGCCTTGTCCATGAAGAGCTGCGTCCACGTGGTGTACCCGGCCTCGGTGGTCATGGCCTGGAGCTCGTCCGCGTCGGCGAAGTCCGCGTGGAACTGCTGCAGGTAGTGGCCAGGCTGGAAGGCGGCCAGCGTGCGGTCGCCACCGTCGCGGAAGGTCAGCTCGGTGAGGAACAGCGTGTTCGGGAAGTCGAACTCGAAGCGCACCGCGTAGTCGTCGACGCGCACGAGGTTGGCCAGGCTGCCGTCGCTGTTCGCGAGCCAGGTGGGCACGGAGGGCGTCAGGTCGGCGTTGCGCACCGTGTGGTCGAACCAGAAGGTGATCGCGTCGGCCGTGAACGGAGCGCCGTCGGACCACTTGGCCCCCGGGCGCAGGTAGAGCGTCCAGTCGTGGAAGTCGTCCGAGGTCTCCCACGACGCGACGATGTGGGGGACGATCTCGCCGCCCTCGGTGTCGAAGCGTACGAGGCTGTCGTAGACGACCCGGACGTAGTTGTTGGAGTCGGCCGGGCCGGTGAAGGCACGGCGCAGCACGCCGCCGTACTGACCGATCTCGTCGACGGTCTGAACGACGAGCGGGTTCTCGGGGAGGCGCTCCTCGACCGGCGGCAACTCTCCGGCGGCGACGCGTTCCGCGAGCATGGGGGCTTCGTTGTAGGGCTGGGCGAAGGCCGTGGTGCCGAGCGCGAGCAGCGCGGCGACCGCGACCACCCACCATCGGCGCCCGGTGGGCTCCGTCCTGAGCGGCGTCGTGACGTGGTGCATGCGAGCTCCTTTCGGTGAGGGGCTTCGGACGAACGGGGCTTCGACGGCGGTGTGGCCCTACGGGCCGTTCCACGCATCGAGGTCCCGGCGTACCCAACGGTCGAGTCGCTGCGCTGGCGGGCCAAGGGGTGGCCGGACAACGTTAGCGATAACGAGTTTCGATCTGGTCCGGAACGTAGCACGCCCCACGAAGCGCGGTCAAGAAGCGGCGCCGGAGACGAGGCCCGCTCGACGCCTGAGGCGCGACCGGCACGCGTGCGGGCCCTCGGCGGGCGGCGCCCGGCGACGTGGACGCCGAGCGCGCGGCGCCGCTCCGAATCGACGTTAGCGTTAACGTGAACGCACCTCCGCGCTGGGGTTCGCGCACCGCGCACGCGGCGCGGCGCGCGACGCACGCGTCAGGCGAGCCGGGTGCGCGCGTCGATCCCCTCGCGCAGCAGTTCGATCAGCAACAGCAGGTTGCGGGTGACGTGGTACGGGTCCTTCACGGGCAGGCCGACCACCTTCGACACCGGGCGTCCGCGGCGATCGCGGATCGCGATCCACTCCCCTACGGCGGGGTCCGGGTTGGGGAAGGTCGCGAACGTGTACGCATGCACCTCGTCGTGCAGCGCGCGCAGCGACGCGTCGCCGGTCGCGGCCTCGGCGAGCAGGGCCGCGTAGAGCGTCTCGGAGTGCGGCCACCAGATCTTGGTGTCCCAGCTGTCGAGGATCAACTGCTCGAAGGGCCCGTCCGCCGGCCCGTGCGGCGCCGGACCGTCAGGCCCCGGGATCACGTAGCGGAACAAGCCACCGAACTCGCGGTCCCAACCGGCGTCGAACGACGCACGGAGCGCGCGCACGGCCGTCGCCACCGCATCGGCACGCCCGTGCGTCAGCGCCTGTTCGAGCACGAACCACATCGACTCGATCGCATGACCGGGCGTCACGTGGCGCGCCAGCAGGGAGTCGGGCGCGGCCGGCCACACGACCTCCTGGACCAGCCCGTCCGGCCGAACGAAGCCGTCGAGCACGGCGTCCATGTCGGCGAGCGCGTCGCGGGCGAGGTCGTCTTCGCGCGCGTGCCCCGCCGCCCGAGCGGCGCGCTCGAGCTCCTGCGCGACGTTGAGCATGATCATCGGCCAGGCATGGGCGCGGCTGCCCGGGGGCAGCGGGTACGGCTCGCTGCGTACGGTGCCGGCCGCCAAGCGCGCGCGCAGACCGTCGTAGCTGGCCAGCGCCCGCTCCAGGTAGGCAGCCTCGCCCGTGGCGCGCGCGACCCCTGCCAACGCCAGGATCACGAAGCCGTCGCCGAAGAAGCTCAGGTCGTGGCCCTTGCCTGGGAGGAACTCCTTCTTGGTACCGTCGGCCGCCAGCAGGTAGGCGACCGAGCCGTTGGGCAGGAAGGCGTGCTCGAGAAGGAAGTCGGCGGTGCGGCGCGCGTGGGCGCGCAGCGGTTCGGCGTCGACGCGCAGCAGCCCGCGGTCGGCCATGCGCGCCGCGTGCGCCAACGTCCACGCCCAGCGCGCCTGCGACCAGACGAACTTGTCGTCGCTCACGCGGCGCCCGGTCTCGTTCTCCAGGCACGTGAACACCCCACCGCGCTCGGCGTCGACGGCGCGCTCGAACCAGAAGGGAAGGACGTCGTGCTCCAGATGGTCCAGGTAGAAGTCGGCCAGCGCGTCGAGCGTGGCCCCCTCGGCGCGCGTCACGCGACCGCTCCGCTCGTGCGGCGGGCGCCGGCGGCGAGCGTCGCCACCGCGTGGGGTCGGGCCGGTGCGTTCGTCTTGGGTGAGGGCGCGAAGCAGGTCATGGGGACCATCATGCAGGCTGGCGCCAGGGTGCACCCCTCGGCCCCGGAGGCGACGACGTGAACTGGACGCTGCGCTGGTTCGGCCCCCACGACCCCGTGCCGCTCGCCCACCTGCGCCAGGTGCCCGGGCTGGACGGCGTCGTCACCGCCCTCGCCGACGTGCCCGCGGGCACGGCTTGGAGCCGCGCGCAGGTCGCGGCGCGCGCCGCTCGCCTCGCCGAGCACGGACTGAGCTGGCGCGTGGTCGAGAGCATCCCGGTGAGCGAGGCGATCAAGACCGGCGGCGCGGAGCGCGACGACCACGTCGCCGCCTGGGTCGAGAGCCTGCGCGCGGTCGCCGACGTGGGCGTGACGACCGTCTGCTACAACTTCATGCCGGTCCTCGACTGGATGCGCACCGACTTCGCGATGCCGCTCGGCGACGGCTCGAACGCGATGGCCTACGACGAGGCGACGCTCCAGCGCATCGATCTGGCGGCCGGGCTGCCGCGCCTGGAGGCCTGGGCCCAGGGGTACACGCCTACGGAGCTGCGCGCCGCGCTCGAGCGCTACGCCGATATCGACGAGGCGCGCCTGCTCGACCACCTGAGCGCCTTCTTGCGCGACGTGGTGCCGGTCGCGGAGGCCCTGGGGGTGCGGCTCGCCATCCACCCCGACGACCCGCCGTGGTCGATCTTCGGGCTCCCGCGCATCGTGAACGACGCCGCGGGGATCCGCCGCGTCCTCGACGCATTCGACAGCCCCGCGAACGCCCTGACGTTCTGCACCGGCGCGCTGGGCGCGCGCTCCGACAACGACCTCGTCGCGATGGCGACGGAGTTCGCGCCGCGGATCGCCTTCGTCCACGCGCGCAACGTGCGCCGCACGGGCGTGCGCGACTTCCACGAGACCGCCCACCTGCGCGGAGCCGGGGACGTCGACCTCGGCGGCGTGCTCGCGGTGCTCGTCGAGGCCGGCGTCGACGTGCCGCTGCGCCCGGACCACGGGCGCATGATCTGGGGCGAGGCGGGCATCCCGGGCTACGGTCTGTACGATCGCGCGCTCGGGCTCGCGTACCTCCAGGGCCTGGCCGAGGGCCTCGAGCGCCGTCGCGAGGCCCACCCCTTCCCTCGCGCCAGGGTTTGACTTAGACTCGCCGTTATCGATAACGCGCCAGGGTCCGCCGAGTCGTCCGACCCGGTGGCCGCGCGTGAGGGGGCGCCGGTGCAAGGAGCCGACCACACCGCACGGACCACGCTCGCCGACGTCGCGAGCCACGTGGGCGTGTCGGTCATGACCGTGTCGCGGGTGGTCAACGACCGCCCGGGCGTCGGCAGCGGCACGCGCGAGCGCGTGCGCGTCGCCATCGCGGAGCTCGGTTACCGCCCCAACATCGTCGCTCGGGGGCTCAAGGTCGAGCGCTCGCGCACCATCGGCCTGCTCGTCCCGGACGTCACCAACCCGTACTTCCCCGAGATCGTGCGGGGCGCGGAAGACGTCGCCATCCGCCGCGGCTACATTTTGCTGCTCACGAACGTCATCGAAGACGTCGACCGCGAGGTCGCCGCGTTCGAGGCCTTCGAGGACCGGCGCGTGGAAGGCGTGATCGCCTGCAGCCCGCGCCTCGACGACGAGCGCCTCGACGCGCTCCTGAGGCGCCACCCGGCCGCGGTGGTCGTCAACCGCCGCACCCGCCCCGACGCGGCCGGCTCCGTGCGCATCGACCACGAGCATGGCGCCCGCATGCTCCTGCGCCACCTGGCCGCCATCGGCTGCCGGCGCCTCGCGCTGCTGGCCGGACCGACCGACTCGCACGCGGGGCGCGAGCGGCTGCTCGGCTTCGCCCACGAGGCTCAGGAGCGCGGCGTGGAGCTGGCGTCGGAGCGCGTCCTGCACGGTCCGCCGACGGTCGAGGGGGGTACGCGGCTCGCCCGCGAGTTGCTCGAGCGCGACCCATCGGTCGACGCGCTGGTGTGCTTCAACGACCTCGTCGCCGCCGGGGCCCTGCAGGCCGCCTCCGAGATCGGTCGCGCCGTTCCCGACGATCTGGTCGTGACCGGATACGACGACATCCTGTTCGCGCGGATGTTCACGCCGGCGCTCACCACCGTGCACGCGCCCACGTACGACCTCGGCCGCCAGGCGGCCACGATGCTGTTCGATCGCATGCAGGGCCGCGGCCGCGGCATCGACATCGTGCTTCAGCCCGAACTGGTCCTGCGCGCCTCGTCCGCGCGGCCCACCGCGCCCTACCCTGAGAGGACCCCCCGATGACCATGAGCGGTTCCGACGCCCTGCGCGCGCGCGCCGACGAACTCGCGCGCGACCCCCTGCCCGCGAGCCGGCGCCGCGCCGGCGACCTGATCGCATGGCTCGAGGCCGACCCGGCGCGCCCCGGCCACCACCGTCTGGCCGTCCTCGCGCCCAACGGGAACGGCTCGTTGGACGCCTTCTCCGGCGAGCGCCACGACGCCGGCGACGGCCGCATGCTGCTCCACGGGTCCACCTCGGCCCACAACGCCGACGCGCTGCGTGCGGCGTTCCCCGACCTGCGGCCGGTGCCGCTCGGCCTCGCCACCAGCGCCGGCTTCGGCGACCGCCTCGGCCTCGCCACACCGGGCCACGTCGCCGCGATGCATCGAGTCGGCGCCGTGGACGCCATCCGGCCGATCTTCGCGCAGCAGTCGATCCGCGAGATGACGCGCACCCGGCGCAGCGCCCAGGAGGTCATGGACGACGCTACGTGGGGCACCTTCGAGGCGGGCTGGGCGCACGGCGTGGGCGCCGACGCCGACCACCTCAAGACGGAGGAGCACGTGCGCACGTGCCTGGCGGCCGGCTTCGCGTTCTTCACCTTCGATCCCGGCGACCACGTCGACGACGAAGCGGCCGCCGCCGCGGGCGCCGCGCTGCAAGCGAAGGTCGACGCGCTCCCCTGGAGCGACCTCGGCGACGACTGGGCGGGGGTGCGCGGCCGCTACCTGGGGCGCGCCTTCGACGCCGATGGGCTCTCGCTCCGGTTCGACGACACGACGCTGGCGCGGGCGGCGGCCAAGTACGGCGCCGCTCTCGCGGGCGCGGTCCGCCTCCACCGCGTGCTCGCCGCCTCCGGCGCACCGTACGAGGTCGAGGTCTCGGTCGACGAGACCGCCACGCCGACCACGCTCGAGGAGCACGCCTACCTGGCGCTCGAGCTAGGCCGCCTCGGCGTCCCGTTCGTCTCGCTGGCGCCGCGCTTCGTCGGTCGCTTCGAGAAGGGCGTCGACTTCCGCGGCGACCTGGCGGAACTGGTGCGCACCCTCGACGGTCACGCCCGCATCGCCCGCGCGTTCGGCCCCTACAAGCTGTCGCTCCACAGCGGCAGCGACAAGTTCAGCGTCTACGGCCCGATCGCCGAGGCGACCCGCGGGCTGGTGCACCTCAAGACCGCCGGGACCTCGTACCTCGAGGCGCTGCGGGTGGCCGCACGGGTCGACCCGGTGCTGTTCCGCGACGTCCTGGCGCTCGGCCTCGAGCGTTTCGAGACCGACAAGGCGAGCTACCTGATCGGCGGCCGCGCCGAGGCGGTCGCGCGGCCCGAGTCGCTCACGGACGCCGCGCTGCCAGCCCTGCTCGACGACGACGATGCGCGCCAGGTGCTGCACGTCACCTTCGGCAGCGCGTTGGACGCCTTCGGCGAGCGCCTGAAGGCGCTGCTCGTGGCGCACCGGGCCGCGCACGTCGACGGCCTCGCCCACCACTTCGAACGCCACCTCGCGCCGTTCGTACCGCACGCGCGGGGCGACGGTCGCAGCGACGGGCTCGCCTGATGCGCGTGCAGCGGGTCGCCGATCCGGGCACGACGCTCGCCCACGCGGATACCCACGCGGCGCTGCAGGAAGCCTTCGCCGGCCGCCACGCGGGCCAGCGGGTGCTGGTGCTGATCCCGGACCACACCCGCAGTTTGCCCCTGCCGAGCCTGTTCCGTTCGATGGTCGAGGCGCTCGCCGAGGCCGCGTCGGTCACGTTCATGGTCGCGTTGGGGACGCACCCGCCGCTCGACGAGGCGCGCCTGAACCGGCTCGTCGGCGTGACCGAGGAGGAGCGCGCCGGCCGCTTCGGGCACGTGCGCGTGGTCAACCACGGCTGGCAGGACCCCGACGCCCTCACGTCCATCGGCGTGCTGCCCCAGGCGCGCGTCCAGGCGATCGCCGGCGAGCGCTGGCACCCGACCCTCGGCGGCGACGTCGACGTGCGCCTCAACCGCGCGGTCCTCGAGCACGACCACGTGGTCGTCCTCGGGCCGACCTTCCCGCACGAGGTGGTCGGCTACTCCGGCGGCGTCAAGTACCTCTTCCCCGGCATCAGCGACGGCGACATGATCAACGTCACCCACTGGCTCGGGGCGCTGGCCGGGGTCCGCGGCACGATCGGGGTCGCCGACACGCCGGTGCGCGCACTGCTGAACGCCGCCTTCGAGCTGGTACCGACGCCCACCACCGTGGCGGCGCTGGTGATCGACGGCGGCGAGACCGCTGGGCTGTTCGTGGACGATCCGCTCGAGGCGTGGGCCGCCGCCGCCGACCTGTCGAGCCGGCTCCACGTGCGCTGGGTCGACCGCCCCTTCCACCGGGTGCTGAGCGTCGCGCCGCCGATGTACGACGAGCTCTGGACCGCCGCCAAGGCGATGTACAAGCTCGAGCCGGCGCTCGCGGAAGGCGGGGAGCTCATCATCCACGCACCGCACCTCTCCGAGGTCAGCTTCGTCCACGGTCGCTGGATCCATGAGATCGGCTACCACGTCCTCCCCTACTTCCTGGCCCAATGGGAGCGCTTCGCGCACGTGCCGCTGGGCGTGCTCGCGCACTCGACGCACGTGCGCGGCGACGGCGCCTTCGTCGACGGCGTCGAGCGGCCGCGCGCCAAGGTGACGCTCGCGAGCCGCATCCCCAAGGCGACGTGCGAGGCGTTGGCGCTCGGCTACTTGGACCCGGATGCCATCGACCCGCGCGACTTCCAAGGGCGCGAGGACGAGGGCGTGCTCTTCGTACCCAAGGCGGGTGAAGTGCTGTACAAGGTGCGGGGCCCCAACCCGTGAGCGAAGGCGCCACGGACCTGTCCTTCACGCGCGTCATCGAACGGCTCCGCACCGCCGACCTGCCGCACCGCGACCAGGTCGACGCGGTGGTCGCCGTGGCGCGCGGCGGCACCGTCCCCGGCGCGCTGGTGGCCTACGACCTCGAGAAGCCGCTGCGGCTGCTGCGACTCTCGTTCCGCGACGACGCGAACGCTCCCAAGGCGTCGGCGCCGGAACCGGTGGGCGCCGTGCCCGACGTGCGCGGCTTGCGCGTCGTGCTCGTCGACGACGTGTCGGTGACCGGCGCGACGCTGCGGCGGGCGCGCGCGCTGCTCGGCGCCGCCCACGTGGTGACGGTTGCATTCAAGGGGCGTCCGGGAGCCGCCGACGTCGTGCTCTTCCCGGACGTCCCCACCTGCGTCCGCTGGCCCTGGGCCGAGGACGTGGCCGAGCCCCCCACGGCGGCACCCGTGCGCGCGGTCGTGGTGGCCGGCGTCTCGGGGAGCGGCAAGAGCACCGTCGGCCGGCTGCTCGCGGCGCGGCTCGGCTGGCCGTACGTCGAGGCCGACGACCACCATCCGGCCGCGAACAAGGCCAAGATGGCGCGCGGCGAACCGCTCGACGACGACGACCGCGCCCCCTGGCTCGCCTCGCTGCGGGCCGAGCTCGAGCGCCACGACACCGCCGGAACGCAGGTCGTGCTGTCGTGCAGCGCGCTCAAGCATCGCTACCGGGCGGTCCTGACCGATGGCCTGCCGCACGTGGCGACGGTGCTGCTGCACGCTCCGACGGAGCTCCTCGCCGAGCGCATCGCGGAGCGCACCGGCCACTTCTTCGACCCGCGGCTGCTGCGCAGCCAGCTCGACGCGCTCGAGTTGCCGGCGCCCGACGAACGGGCGCGCGTGCTCTCGGTCGACGCTCCGGCCGATGCCCTCGTCGACCGGATCGTGCACGACCTTCAGCTCGAGCCCAGCGACCCCGCCGCGTCCCCCACGGCGGTCGCATCCCGAGGAGGCACCCCATGACCGCGCCCTGGACCCTGAACCCCGATCGCTGCTTCGCCCCGGACCCCTCGGTGCGCGCCCGCGCCCGCGACCTCTACGCGGAGGTGCGCGACCTGCCCCTCGTCTGCCCCCACGGCCACGTCGACCCGCAGCTCCTCGCCGACCCCGACGCGCGCTTCGGCGACCCGGCCGAGTTGCTCATCGTCCCCGACCACTACGTCTTCCGGATGCTCTACTCGCAGGGCGTGCCCATGGAGGACCTGGGCGTCCCCACCCGCGACGGCACCCCGGTCGAGACCGACCCGCGCGCCATCTGGCGCACCTTCTGCGCGCACTTCCACCTGTTCCGCGGCACCCCCACCGGCACGTGGCTCAAAGCCGAGCTGATCGACCTGTTCGGCGTCGACGAGAAGCCCTCGGCGGCGAGCGCCGACCGCCTGTTCGACCAGATCCAGGCGCGGCTCGACGCTCCGGAGTTCCGCCCGCGGGCGCTGCTTCGCAGCTTCGGCATCGAGGCGCTCACGACGACCGACGCCGCCACCGACGACCTGTCGCCGCACGCGCGCATCCGCGCCGACGGCTACCCGGTGGCGCCCACCTTCCGCCCCGACGGCGTGCTGCATCTGGCCGCCGAGGGCTGGGGCGACGCGATCGCGCTCCTCGAGCGCCGCTCGGGCGTCGCCGTCGACACCGCCGCCGCTCTCTTCGACGCGCTGCGCGAACGCCGCACCGCGTTCCGCGCCCTCGGCGCCACCGCCACCGACCACGGCACCTTCTCGCCCTTCATCGAGCCGCTGGGCGACGCCGAGGCCGAGGCGCTCTTCGCCCGCGCCCGCGGTGGCGCGCCGATGAGCGACGACGACGACGCGCGCTTCCATGGCCACGCGCTCATGCAGATGGCGGCGATGGCGCGCGAGGACGGCATGACCATGCAGCTGCACGTCGGCAGCTTCCGCAACCACCACGAGCGCGTCTTCCAGCGCTTCGGGATCGACAAGGGCGCGGACATCCCGGTGGCGGTCGACTGGACCCGCGGTCTGCGCACGCTGCTGAACGCGCACGGCCACGACCCAGCGTTCCGGCTGGTGCTCTTCACCCTGGACGAGGCGACCTACGCCCGCGAGCTGGCGCCGCTCGCCGGGCACTACCCGGCGCTGCGCCTGGGCGCCCCGTGGTGGTTCTTCGACTCGGTGCTCGGCTTCGACCGCTACCTCGACCGGGTGGTGGAGACCGCCGGCGTCTACAACCTCGCGGGCTTCAACGACGACACCCGCGCCTTCGCCAGCATCCCCGCACGCCACGACGTCTGGCGGCGTACGGTGGCCAACTGGCTGGCGGGGATGGTCGAACGCGGCCTGATCGATGCCGACGACGCCCCCGAGATGGCGCATTGGCTCGCCTACGGCGCCGCCAAGGCGACCTACCGGATCGCCTGAGGAGGACACGGTGCACGGACACCACACGATCGACGGCGAGCGCTCGGCGCTCGGTGCGAGCACCTTCGCGGCGCGGGCAGCGAGCACCGGCGCAGAGCTGCCCGGCCGCTTCCACGACGCCACCCCCGGCGAGGTCGCCGCAGCCGCGGCCGCCGCCCAGCGCGCCGCGCGCGTCCTGCGCCGCACCCCGTGGCCGGACCTCGCGCGCTTCCTGCGCGCCATCGCCGACGAGCTCGACGCCCGCGGCGAGGACATCGTCGCGCGCGCCGACCTCGAGAGCGGCCTCGGCGCCCCGCGCCTGACCGGGGAGCTGGGGCGCACGACCGACCAGCTGCGGCTCTTCGCCGACGAGGGCGATGGAGGCGGCTGGCTGGGCCTCCGCGTCGACGCGAGCCGCGGCGCCGACCTGCGCCGCGTGGCGCTGCCGATCGGCCCGGTGGCGGTGTTCGGCGCCTCGAACTTCCCGCTCGCCTTCTCGGTCGCCGGCGGCGACACCGCTGCGGCCTGGGCGGCCGGCTGCCCGGTGGTCGTCAAGGCGCACCCCGCCCACCCCGGCACCAGCGAGCTGGTCGCCGACGCCATCGTCGACGTCCTCGCGCGCTCACCGCTGCCGGCGGCGACGTTCCAGATGCTCCACGGCGCCGACCACGCGGTCGGCGGGGCGCTGGTGCAGGCGCCCGAGGTGCGCGCGGTCGCCTTCACCGGGTCGTTCGCAGGCGGCACCGCCCTCGACCGGCTCGCCCGAGCGCGCCCGCGCCCCATCCCGGTGTTCGCCGAGATGGGCTCGAGCAACCCCATCGTGGTGCTGCCCGGCGCGCTCGCGGCCCGGGGCGACCAGGTCGCCGCGCAGGTCGCCGGCTCGATCACGCTCGGTGCCGGTCAGTTCTGCACCAAGCCGGGCGTGATCGTCGGCCTGGCCGGGGCCGCGTTCGACGCCTTCGTCTCCGAGGTCGCGCGCGCGCTGGAGGGCGTCGCGCCCGCGACCATGCTCACCGACGGCATCCGCACCGCCTACCGCGCCGGCGTGGCCGAGCTCGCCGCCACCGCCGCGGTCGACGTGGTCTGGCTCGGCGACGGCGACGAGCGCCCAGTGGGACCGTCCCTGCTGCGCACGACCGCGGCCGCGGTGATCGAGCGTCCGAGCCTGCTCGACGAGGTCTTCGGACCCGCCGCGCTCGTGGTCGCCTGCGCCGACGCCGCCGAGGCGCTCGCGCTCGCCGAGGCGCTGCCCGGCAGCCTCACCGCCACGCTGCACCTCGAGGACGCCGACCTCGACCTCGCCGCCGACCTGAGCGAGGTGCTCGTCGAGCGCGTCGGGCGCCTGATCGTCAACGGCGTCCCCACCGGCGTGATCGTCTCGCCTGCCCAGCACCACGGCGGGCCCTACCCGGCGACGCTGGACGCGCGCGCCACGTCGGTGGGCACCGCCGCGGTCGAGCGCTTCCTGCGCCCGGTCGCCTTCCAGGACGTGCCCGAGGCGCTGCTGCCGGCGCCGCTGCGGGGCACCGCGGACTCGGACCGCTAGGGCATCCGGCACCGCACGCTGTACTCCCACTCCGTGCTCGGATCGACGCCGATCACGATCACCGTGAAGCTCGTCGTGCCGGAGCGGGTGAACAGCCCCAGCGCGTCCCCGGCGCCCGGTTCGGTGATGCCGCCCGGGTAGGACCCGGTGTTCGCGTAGGACGCGGCGCCGCGCCAACCGCTCTCGAACACGATCGCGCCCTCGTGGACCACCCGGAACCGGTCCGGCACCAAGTAGGCGTCGAACCGCAGGTCGAACGCCGCCCCCACGGGGATCGCGGCGACGTCCCACACGTCGACGGTGCCCTCGACGCCACCCGAGTTGGTCGCCGACCACACGTCGCACTGGTTCAACGTCTGGTCGCGGCGCTCCACGTCGGTCGGCAAGTCGGCCTCCGGGTCCTCGACCCCCGGTCCCAGCGCGATGCCCGCGCAGTCGCTCGCGTCGGTGCCCGGTGCGCAGAGTCCCGTGCCGATGCCCGGCTCGTCGCACTCCCCGTCGAGCGCCCAACGACAGGTGTCCGTGAACCCGTCCGCGCGCCGACAATCGGCGGAGTCCGTACCGGCCAGACACACCCCGGTGCCGATGCCCGGCTCGTCGCACTCGCCGTCGAAGGCCCACGAGCAGCTGTTCGCCCAGTCGTCGTCGTCGCCGTACCCGCTGCTCGCCAGACAGCCGTACAGGTCGCCGCCGTAGCGGCTCAACCGCGTCATCGCCGAGTCCGCGGCCTCCCACCTGGCGTAGGGGCCGCCGAGGTTGGGGTCGATCGACCAGTCCTGACGCAGCGCCAACGGCGTGGCGACGCACGCACCCGCCGCGTCGAGCTCCGCGAGCGCAGCGTCCGTTCGGGCCGTGTCGGCCAGGAAGAACTCGAAGCAGTCGGGGCCACCGAACGCGTCGGGCCGGCGCAGGATGCAGTACCCATCCGGGTTCGCCGCCGCCACGAGCAGGATCTCGGCCAGGACGCCGCCCTGGTTGTCGCGGTAGTCGGTGTCGAAGACCCACAAGCGCATCTCGGCCGCCGGCGCGACGAACGGCGCCGAGGCGTACGCGTGGTCGGCCTGGTACGGGCCGCACACGGGCACCCCCAGGTCGTTCTGCACGACCGGGAGCGGGTTGGGCACCCCGGTGGCGTTGAACTCGTAGCAGGCGTCGTTCAGCAGCGCGCGGCCGTTCCCCGACCAGGTGCCGAAGCCCATCCACCCGCTCACGCGCAGTTGGTACGTCGCACCGACCTGCAGCCCCTGCAGCGCCACCGGCCGCCCGTCGGCGGGGACGAAGACCCAGGTCTGCGCCTTCCCGGAACCGCACGCGAGGGCGAGGGCGAGCGCCAGCCAGACGAGGGGGGAAGGTACCGAGCGCTTCACGACCGCACCTCGAATCCGCCGCCGCTCCACCCCGAGGCCGCGCCCCGACGATGGTCGAGCGCTTCGCCCGCGGACGGTCGACGCCCCATCAATCGGTCCGGACCATGCCCGCGCGCAAGGGCCATCGGTCCCCCTGGGTGCGCCCGGCAGATCGCGCGCCACGTCGGGGCGACCGCCCGGGCCCACGAGGCGCGCCGTCGCGGTCCCTCGGCGCTACCCTGGACCCCGAGGAGGCCCGCATGCCCGTCACCCTCATCGACCGCCTGCCCACCCCCGAGGAGTACCGCGCGCTGTGCACCGCCGTCGGTTGGGGCGAGGTCATCGACTTCGCGGCCGCGCCGGCCTCGCTCGCGCGCTCGCTGTTCGGCGTCGTCGCCCTCGAGGACGGGCGCGCGATCGGCATGGGGCGGCTGGTCGGCGACGGCGCGATCTACTTCTACGTCCAAGACGTGGCCGTCGAACCGGCCCGGCAAGGGCGCGGCATCGGGACGGCGATCCTCGCCCGACTCGTCGCGCACGCGAGCGCGGCGGCGACGAACGAGGCGTTCGTCGGCCTCTTCGCGGCGGCCGGCAGCGAGCGCCTCTACCGCGCGCACGGCTTCGAGGTCCACGACGGCATGACCGGGATGTTCCGGGTGGTCGGGCGCGGGCTCGCGGCGGCGCGGGCGGAGGCGGAGGCCGCGGCCGCCCGCGAGGCGCCGGCGGACGGTTGATCGCGCGCCACGTCGGGGCGACGCTCGGCCCTACCCGTCGCCGTCGCCCCGTGGTAGACCGGCCCCGTGGACCCGGTCCAGCTGCTCGCCCTCGCCTTGGCGATCGGCGCGAACAACCTCGCCGCCGCGCTGGCGCTCGGGGCGATGGGGCAGGCGAAGCGCTGGCCGCGGGTGGCGCTCGTGTTCGGCGCGATGGAGTTCGTCATCCCGTTGATCGGCATCTGGCTGGGGCGCCAGGCGGTGCGGACCCTCGGCGCGGTCGCGGCCTGGCTGGGGCCGGCGCTGCTCGTCGCCCTCGGCCTGTGGGTGGCGACGTCGCCGCTGCGCGGTCACGGCCGCGCGAAGCGCGAGGCGCGCCAGGTGACGACGTGGGCCGGCCTGATCGCGTTGTCGTTCGGCCTCGCCGTCGACAACGTGGTGGTGGGCTTCAGCCTGGGGCTCGGCGACGTCGACGCCCTGAAGACCGCGGGCGCCATCGCCCTCGCGGCGGTCGTCTTCTCGGTGGCCGGCCTGCACCTGGGCCGCGCTTCGCGACGTGCGCTCGAGCACGGGGCGACGGTCGCCTCCGGGCTGGTCCTCGTGGCGATCGGCGTGGCGGTGGCGCTAGGCGTCTTCTAGGGCGTTCGGCGACCCCGCGACCGGCGACCGCCCGGGCGCCCCTCCGACCGCAGGCCACCGCGCCATGCTCGACGCCCCGGCCGCCACGGGCCATGATGGCCCAACGCCACCGAAGGGAGCCGGTCCTTGGGGATCCTGAAGAGCCGTCCGAAACGCGCCGTCCGCATGCCGGAGCCGGGCTGGCAACCGGCCACCTGGGCCAGCAGGGTGCCCCTGACGCACCTCGAGAACTTCGGCGAGGTCGCGCGCGCCGCCTGGGACAACCGCGACCAGGCGGGGTACGCCTGGCGGATCCTCAACGATGGCGTCTGCGACGGCTGCGCGCTGGGCACGACCGGCCTGAAGGACTGGACCGTCGACGGCGTGCACCTGTGCAACGTGCGGCTGCGGCTGTTGCGGCTCAACACCATGCCCGCCGCCGACCCCGCGCGCTTCCGCGACGTCGCGGCGCTGCGGGCGATGTCGTCGCGCGAGCTGCGCGACCTCGGGCGCCTGCCGGTGCCGCTGCTGCGCCGCCGCGGCGAGCCCGGGTTCACGCCCATCGCGTGGGACGCCGCGATGGACCTGATGGTCGAGCGCCTCGCCGCCACCGACCCCGACCGCACCTACCTCTACCTGACCAGCCGCGGGACCGCGAACGAGACCTACTACGTCGCCCAGAAGGCGATGCGCGCGCTCGGCACCCACAACGTCGACAACGCCGCGCGCGTCTGCCACGCGCCGAGCACGGTCGCGCTCAAGGCGGCGCTCGGCGTGGGCGCCACCACGTGCAGCTACCCCGACCTGATCGGCACCGACGTGGTCACCTTCGTCGGCTCGAACGTCGCCAAGAACCAGCCCGTGGTGATGAAGTACCTCTACC
>JAABRX010000009.1 GCA_011390675.1 Trueperaceae bacterium
CTGGCGCTCACCGCGACGCTGCAGCGCGATTACCCGGCGCTCCAGGCGGCGGTCCTGCTCTCCGCGGTCGCCTTCACCGTCGTCAACCTGATCACCGACCTCTCGTACGCGCTGCTCGACCCGCGGGTGACCTACGCGTGAGCGCGACCGCCGCCTCCGCCGAACGCGCCCGCGCGGAGCGCAGCTCCCCCGGTCTCGACCTGCTGCGCAAGGCGCTGCGCCACGGGTTGGTCGTGGGGGGCGGGTCCATCGTGCTGTTGCTGGGCCTCGTGGCCGCGTTCGGTGCGTCGCTCGCCCCTTACGACCCGCTGGCGATGGACTTCACGGCACGCTTCGCGCCACCGTCGTGGGCGCACCCCTTCGGCACCGACGATTTCGGACGCGACTTGTTCTCGCGCGTGCTGCACGGCGCCGCGGTCAGCTTCCAGGTGGCCTTCATCGCCGTCGGCATCTCGGGCGTGGCCGGCGTATCGCTCGGCCTGTTCGCCGGCTACCTCGGCGGTTGGGTCGACGAGGCGATCATGCGCGCGATGGACGTGCTCTTCGCGTTCCCGGCGGTGCTGCTCGCGATCACCGTGATGGCGGTGCTGGGGCGTGGCGTCGAGAACGCGATGATCGCGATCGCGATCGTCTACATGCCGATCTTCGCGCGGGTGACGCGCGGCGCGGTGATCTCGGTGCGCGACCGGGAGTTCGTCACGGCGGCGCGCGCGCTCGGCACCGGCCACGCGCGCATCATGCTCGCGCACGTGCTGCCCAACGCCGCCGGCCCCATCTTGGTCCAGACGTCGCTCAGCCTCGCCTTCGCGATCCTCGCCGAGGCGGCGCTCTCGTTCTTCGGGCTGGGCACCCAACCGCCGGACCCCAGCTGGGGTCGGATGCTCGCCGAGGGCCGCGCCTTCCTCGGGCAGGCGCCGTGGATGGGCATCTTCCCAGGGCTCGCCATCATGGCCGCCGTCCTGGGCTTCAACCTGCTCGGCGACGGCATGCGCGACGTGCTCGACCCCCGGTGGCGACGCCGTTGAGCGACACGCCGGCGCCGCGGAACGGGACGGCGGTACCGCCCCCCGACGCCCGCGCCGCCGTCGCCGCCGTCGCCGCGCTCGCCGCCACGGGCATCGTGCTCGAGGTGGCGCTGCTGCGGGTGCTCTCGGCGCTGCTGGCAGCCTCGTGGGTCGCCCCCGTGCTGGGCGCGGCGCTGCTCGGCGGCGGGCTGGGCGCGGCAGCGGTCGCTGCCCGACCGGCCCTCGGCGCCAGGGGCCCGGCAGCCGCCAGCGCAGCCGCCGCCGCAGCGCTCGCGGCGCTGCTCCCGATCGCCTGGTCGGCGGCCGTCGCCGCCGGCTCGCCGGCGTGGGGGCTGCTCCCGACGGTGGCGACCTACGCGCTCGCCGGGGCCGCGCTCGCCGGCACCTTCGCCCGCCACCGCGCGCGCGCCGCGGCGCTGTACCGCGCCGACCTCGCCGCGGCCGCGGCGGCCGCCGCAGCGCTTCCCGCCCTCCTCGCGCTCCTGGGCACGGGCGTCGCCGCGCACGCCGCCGGCGTCGGCTTCGCGCTCGCCGCCGCGCTCCTGGCGGCGCCCTCCTGGCGCACGCCCGCCGCCGCCGCGGGTCTCCCCGCGCTCTTGCTCGCGGTCGCGACGGCCGTGGGCGTCACCGAGATCGACCCCGACCGGACGCTCGCCCCCAAGCCGCTGCGCGCGCTCGCCGAGGCCGGCGCGGTCGTCGAACGAAGCGTCTGGGACGGCACCGCTCGGACCGACCTGATGATCGCCCCCGACGGCGCCCGCTACGTGTTCCTGGACGGCGGCGCCGGCTCGCTGGTGCCGGGTTCGGACCCGGCGCGCTGGCGCGGCGACGTCGGCGCGCTCGCCTTCTCGGTCGGCCAGGCACCCGCCGACGAGCCGCGCCGCGCGCTCCTCATCGGCACGGGCGGCGGGCTCGACGTGGCGCAGGCGCGCGCAGCCGGGATCGCCGACGTGACGGCGATCGAGGTCGACGCCGCCGCGGTCGAGCTCGTGCGCGCCTTGGGCGCGGACGCCGGCGACGTGTACGGCGCCCCCACCCGGGTGATCGTCGGCGACGGGCGCCGCGAGCTCGCCCGCCTCGTCGCCCGCGGCGAGGGGCCGTGGGACGCGATCACGCTGGCGCAGGTGGTGCTGCAGGCCGCCGAGGCCCAAGGAGTGGCGCGCACCGAGCAGCGCCTGTACACCCGCGAGGCGTTCGCGGAAGCGCTGACCGCGCTCACGCCCCAGGGCCACCTGGCGCTCAAGCTCTACGACGAGCCGACCCTCACGCGCGCGCTCGTCACGGCGCTGGCGGCGCTGGTCGACGCCGGCCTGGCGCCGGACGCGGGCGCGGCGGTCGACCACGTCTTCGTCGCGCTCGACGGTCGCGCGCGGCCGCCCGTCCCGATGCTCCTCGTGCGGCGCACGCCCTTCGACCTCGAGGCGGCGCTCGCCGCCGCGCGCACGGCCGAGGCCGGCGGCTGGTCGCTGGTCGTCGTCCCGGGCCTGCTGACGCCGCCGGCGCTGGGCGACCTCGCGGCTGGCACGATCGACTTGGGCGGCTTCGCGACGGTCGCGGGCGGCGACCTCGACGTGCGCCCCACCAGCGACGCCCGCCCGTACTTCTTCGCGTTCGCGCCCGGTCCGCGCCCCGGCACGGCCGCGGCGTGGGCGTTGGGGGCCGCCGCCCTGGCGGCGATCGCGGCGCTGGCGTGGGCGTTCCGGAGCCGTCATGCAGCCGGGCCCGCATCCGGCGCCACGGGCCGCGTCGTCGTCGGCGGCGCGCTCGGGACGGGCTTCCTGCTGGCCGAGCTCGCGGCCCTCGAGCTCGTGCGCGTCGCGGTCGGGCATCCGACGTGGTCGCTCGCCGCCGCCCTGGCCGCGGTGCTGATCGGCGGCGCCCTCGGCGCGCACCTGGTGGTGCGCCGGCGGACGGCGGCGCTCGCGGCGTCGCGGCTGCCGGCCGCCGCCGCGCTCGCCGGCCTCGGCGCCGCGGCGCTGGCGGGGTTCGGGCCGGGATGGATCGCGCTGGGAGCCGCCTGGCCCACCGTCGCCGCGGGCGCTGCGGCCGCCCTCGCGGCCGCGGTCGCGGCGGTCCTCTGGGGCCTCCCCTTCCCGCTCGTGCTCCACGCCGCGCACGGCCGCCGCGAGGTCGCCGCCGTGTGGGCCGCGAGCGGCCTCGGCGCCGTGGTCGCGGCCGCGGCGGCGGTCCTGCTGGCGCCCGCGTGGGGCGTGCCCGCGATCGGCTGGACGGCGGTCGCGGTCTACGGGTTCGGGTTCGTGGTCGCGAGCGGCGCGGCGCGCTCGGCCGCGTCGGCCGGGGGGGCCGGCCGCGCGTCCGCCCAGGCCACCACGTCCTCCTCGGCCAGCGGCGGCGCGTAGAGGAACCCCTGCCCGTATCCGCACCCCAGCTTCGCGAGGAAGTCGGCTTGTGCGGCGTCCTCGATCCCCTCGGCGACGACGTCGATGCGCAGGCTGCGCGCCAGGTGCACGACCGCGGCCACGATCTCGCGCGCACCCGCCGCACCACCCCGTCGCTCGGTCGCCCCAGAGGGCGTCGACAGCGCGGCCACGAACGAGCGGTCGAGCTTGAGCGCGTCGATCGGGAGCTGCTGCAGGTAGGCGAGCGACGAGTAGCCGGTGCCGAAATCGTCGACCTGGACGAGCGTGCCACGCCGGCGCAGGCGGTCGAGCGCGCGGCTCGCCTGTTGCGGATGCGCCATCAGCACGCTCTCGGTGATCTCGAGGCGCAGCGCCGCCGGGTCGAGTCCGGTCTCGGCCAACACCGCCTCGGTGGTGGCGGCGACGTCGCCGATCGTGAAGTGGTGCGCCGAGAGGTTGACCGACAGCGTCCAACGGCGCCCCGCGGCGCGCCAGCGCGCCATCGCGGTGGCGGCCGCCATGGCCACGGCGCGATCGAGGGCGCCGATCAGCACCGATTCCTCCGCCAAGGGCACGAACTCCTCGGGGGCCAACTCGCCGCGGATCGGATGGTGCCAGCGCGCGAGCGCCTCGAACCCCACGACCGCACCGTCGGCGAGGCGCACCACGGGCTGGAAGGCGGCGCGGACCTCGCCGCGGGCGAAGGCTTGGCGCAGCTCGGTCTCGAGCTCGAGCCGGGCCACCGCCTGATCGTGCATGGCGACGTCGAACACTTCGTGGCGCCCGGTCCCGCTCGTCTTCGACCGGTACATCGCGATGTCGGCGTCGCGAAGCACGTCGGCCGACGTCTCGTAGGCCGGCCGGGCGTGCGCGACGCCGACGCTCACGGACGCGAACAACTCGCGCCCCGCGACCTCGAAGGGGCGCGCGAACGCCGCCTGGAGCCGCGCCGCCGTGAGCTGCGCTTCCTCGTCCTCCTCGAGGTCCTCGAGGAGGACGCAGAACTCGTCGCCCCCCAAGCGCGCCACCGTGTCGCCGGCGCGCACGACGTCGCGCAGGCGTCCGGCGATCGCCTGGAGCAGCGCATCACCCACCGCGTGTCCGAGCGAGTCGTTGACGAGCTTGAAGCGGTCGAGGTCCAGGAACAGCACCGCGTAGCGCAGTCCTGGATCGCGGCCGTGCCGCTCGATCGCGTGGTCGAGGCGGTCGAGGAGCAGCGCGCGGTTGGGGAGCCCGGTGAGGTCGTCGTAGAGCGCGCCGCGCCGCAGCCGCTCCTCGAACCCCTTGCGCTCGGTCACGTCGCGCGATGCCGACACGGCCGCGACGAGTCGGCCGTCGTCGTCGAGCACCGGTTGCACCGAGCTCTCGAGCCACACCGCGCGCCCGTCCCGTTTGCGGATGCGGAACGTGACCGGTTCGATCGGTTGGTGCGCGTGCAGCGGGTCGCGGACCACCTCGGTGATCAGGGCGTGGTCGACCGGGTCGATGACCTCGGACGGCAGGCGACCCACGAGCTCCTCGGGCGGCCAACCGAGCAGCGCCTGCGACGAAGGGCTCACGTAGGTCATGCGTCCGTCGGGTTCGTGCAGGCACACGAGGTCGCGGGCGTGCTCGGCCAGCAGTCGGAAGCGCCGCTCGGACGCCTGCACCGCCTCGAGCAAGCGCGCGCGCTGCACCGCGACGCCGACCTGGTCGCGGATGGCCGACAGCAGCCGGAGGTCGTCGTCGCCGAAGCGCCGGTCGCAGCTCTCCGCGTTCAGTACGCCGAGCACCTCGCCGTCGGCCACGATCGGCACCGCCACCTCGCTCACGACCGCCTCGGTCGGACGCAGGAAGTCGCCGTCGCTGGTCACGTCGTGGACGAGCGCGGCTTCGCCGGTCGCGGCGACCCGACCGGTGATCCCGGTGCCCACCGGCAGCACCTCGAGGACCTCCGCGTAGCCGACGGCGTGCCGCAGCCGGAGCGCGTCGCCTTCGCGCAGGTACGCGCTCACCAGCGGCACCCGCAGCGCCTCGGCGATCGCCTCGACGGTGAGGCTCAGCACCTCGTCGAGCTCGCGCCCGCGCGCGACCGCCTGCCGCAACCGGTCGAGCAGCGCGAGCTCCTGCGCCTGCCGGCGGGTCGTCTCGTACAGCTCGCGGTACGCCGTCGCCTCGCGCGCGGCCCGCGTGCCCTGCCGCAACCGACCGAGGACGAGCGCGATCTGGTCGCCGAAGGCCTCGGCGGCGCGGCTCGCGGCCGCGTCGAACGCGTCGCGGTCGGACTTGGAGTCCAGCCGGAAGGTCGCGACCACCTCGCCGTCGAGCACCACCGGCACCGCGACCGTCGCGCGGATGCTCGCGACGTCGCCGGCCTCGCTCAGCGCGCGGTGGCGCTCGATGGGCAGCACCTCCGCGTTGCGCCGATCCGGGTCGCGGATGACGGTGGCGCGGCCGTCCGCGGCGACGTCGGCGAGGATGTCGACCTCGTCGAAGGCGACGCCGCGCAGCGCCTCGATGTCGAAACCGACCGTCGCCACGAACCGATACCGCCCGTCCGCCTCGTCCCGGACGACGATGCTCCCCGCCTCCGCACCGGGGATCACCGCCACCGCCTGCGCCAACACGAAGCCGAAGGTGGACTCCTCGGCCGGGCGGCGCAGCAGCGCGCGCGTGACCTCGAGGAGCGCCTCGACCTGGGAGGGCTCGAGTACGGGTGCGGCGGACGAGCGGGACACCATCCGCTTATCATCCCCTACGAAGGGGCGCGTCGACCGTGCGCCCCGACCGCCACGCCGCGACCGCGGCGGACCCGTTCGCCGCCCGCAGGCGCCCTGGAGGTTCCCCATCCCGCCCAAGATCGATCCCGACGACTGGCACGCCGAAGACGAACGCCCCAAGCGCAAAGCGCGCCGCACGCCCAAGGGCCGACAGAACGTCACCACGCTGCTCGACGACGAAGGGCACGCCGCGCCCGGGACCGCGCTCGCGCGTCTGCAGGAGCGCGGGTACGTCCAAGAGATCCTGGGCGAGCTCAAGAGCGGCAAGGAGGGCACCGTCTACCTCGCCCGCTCGCCGGTCGGGCCGGCGGCCGTCAAGATCTACCGCGACGCCGAGGTGCGCAGCTTCAAGAACGACCAGCGCTACCTGGAGGGGCGCTGGGTGGGCGACGCTCGGTTGGCCAAGGCGATCAAGCGCCGATCGGGCACCGGCCGCCTCGCGCTCAAGGCGATGTGGGCCGCACAGGAGTACCTGGTGCTCTGGAAGGCGTGGAACGCGGGGCTCCCGGTGCCCGAACCGCTCGTCGGGCCCGATCAGAGCGACATCGCGGAGGCGGGCGAGGTGGTGCTCATGCGCTTCGTCGGCGACCCCGACGCGCCGGCGCCACGGCTCTCGGACGCGGTGCTCGACCCGGAGCAAGCCGCCGACGCCTTCGCCCAGAGCGTGGCGGCGATGCGCGGGCTGTGGCGCATCGGGCTGGTGCACGGCGACTACTCCACCTACAACCTGCTGTGGTGGGAGGGGCGGGTGACGGTCATCGACGTGCCGCAGGCCATGGGCGCCGACCAGCCGAACGCCCGCGACGTGCTCGCGCAGGACGCCGCCTCGCTCGTCCAGACCTTCGCGCGCTTGGGCGTCGAAGCCGATGCCGACGACGTCGTGCGGCAGGTGACGGCCGAAGGCTGAGGGCGCTCAGCGGCTCTCGGGGCGCTTCTTGGGGATCGACAGCGTCGCCCAGCCGCTCCCAGCGTGGTGCTTCGCGAGCAGCACGATCTGCCCGACGTGGCCAGCTGCGTGGGTCAGGCTCCGCACGAGCGCCTGGGCGAGCGTGTGCGGCACCCCGCGGATGACGACGGTGCGGCCCAGGTCATCGGCTCGGAACGCGCTCAGCGTCGACTCGGCGACGTTCCACGCCGCCGCCCATTCGGCCCTCAGCGCCGCGGGCGTGCGATCGGTCGGCGCGAACTCGCCGTCGCGATCGCGGCTCGGCTTCTCGCCGTCGCTCGTGAACGGATCGCCGCTCCAGCGCGAGTGGAGGTTGCCGGCGAGGTGGCGCACCAGGACCGCGACCGAGTTGTCCTCCGCGCCGGTCGCGACCTGCCAGGCGTCGTCGGGGAGCTGCGCGAGCGCACGTTCGGCCATCGCGCGCTGCGCGCCGAAACCGGCGATCACCTCGGCCAGGAGCAACGCGGAGGCCTCTTCGGGCATGGATGTAGGGGCGGCGGCGTCCATGCGCGAGCGTACCGGGGCTCGCGACCTTCAGGTCGCGGTCGCGCGGCGCAACGCGAGCGCGAGCCCGACGAGCAGCACGGCGAACACGAGCAGCACGCTCGGGACGACGCCCGCCCCGGCCCACGCAGCCGCCGCGCCCACCACCGGCGCGCCGAACACCGGACCGAAGTTGCCCGCCGCCAGGACGAGCGGTGCCACGCGCTCGACGCTGTCCGGGAACACCCGCGTCAGCCAGGCGATCGTCGCCGGGAAGATCGGCGCTACGGCGAGGCCGACGAGCGCGTAGGCGAACAGCCCGAACCCGGACACGTGCGCGAGCCCGAGCGCCCCCACGCTGGCGACCCCGGCACCCACGACGTAGGCGCCCGGTGCGATCCGCCACGGCAGCGCCGCGACGATCAGGCGCCCTGCGGTCGCCGCCCCCCAGAACACCGACGTCGCCAGCGCGGCGCGACCGACGTCGAGCTCGAGCGCGAGGTGCGTGGGCGCCCACGCGGCCGTGTTCGATTCGAGCGCTACGTAGACGGAGAGCGCGACCCCGAACCCGGCCACCACGCCCCAGCGCACCGGCGCCGCGCCCGCCACGCGCGCGGGCGGCAGCGTCGGCCAGGTGCGCGTCGCGGCGGACCCCACCGCGACCACGAGCGCCAGCGCCGCGAGGCCGAAGAAGCCCGGCGCCAGCGCCGCCGCCCCGCCGCCGCGATCGAGGGCGATCGCCACGGGCACCGGGCCGAGCACCGCACCGATCCCGAAGGTGGCGTTGAGGACCGCGAGCGCCTGCGTCGAACGGGCACCGAAGGCCCGCGCGAACGCGAGGTTGAGGAGCGAGACGAGCATGCCGAAGCCGAGCCCGGCGCCGACGGAGCTGGCGAGCGCGGCGGGCCACGTCGGGGCCAGGACGACCAGCGCCAGACCGAGCGCCACCCCGAGCGACGCCACCGGCACGAGCCGCCGGTACCCGAACGGGCGCAACAGGGGCACCGCGAGGAGCACGCCGACGAGTCCACCAGCGAAGTGCGCGGACACGATCTGGCCCACTTCGCCGACCCCGATGGCGTAGCGCGCCTGCAACGCGGGGAACGCCGGGCCGTACAGCGCCTGCTGCGCGCCGATGAGCGCGAAGGCGGCGAGGCCCACGACGAAGAGGGGGCGGCGGTCCATCCCATCAGTGTAGGACCAACGGATGCGCGGGCGGCGCACGGTACGATGCCCGCAGCGCACGCTGGAGGCGTTCCCCATGGCCACGATCTACGAGCTCGACGAGCTCCGACGCACGTTCCTCCGCTTCTTCGAGACCCACGGACACCTGATGCACCCGTCGGCGTCCCTGAAGAGCGACGACCCGACGCTCATGTTCAACGTCGCGGGCATGCAGCAGTTCAAGCCGCAGTTCCAAGGCGCCCCGGCCCGTTTCGAGGGCTTCGAGGGCGAATGGAAGCGCGTCGCGACCTCGCAGAAGTGCATGCGCGCCGGCGGCAAGGACTCCGACATCGAGAACGTCGGCCGCACCCGCCGGCACCACACCTTCTTCGAGATGCTCGGCAACTTCAGCTTCGGCGATTACTTCAAGGCCGAGGCGGCCGCGTGGGCCTGGTCGTTCCTCACCGACCCGCAGTGGCTCGGGCTGGACCCCGAGCGCCTGTACGTCACCGTCTTCACCGACGACGACGAAGCCTGGGACGTCTGGACCAAGCAGGTCGGCGTCCCCGAGGCGCGCATGTCGCGCTGGGGCGAGGACCAGAACTTCTGGCCCGCGAACGCCGTCAAGGACGGCCGCAGCGGCCCGTGCGGCCCGTGCTCCGAGATCTTCTACGACCGCGGGCCCGAGTACGGCAGCCCGGACGAGACCGGCCCGAACACCGGCCGCGGCGACCGCTTCATGGAGATCTGGAACCTGGTCTTCACGCAGTACGACCTGGTGGACGGCGAGCTGCGCCCGCTGCCGATGCAGAACATCGACACCGGGATGGGCTTCGAGCGCCTGGCGACGGTCGTCACCGGCGCCAAGGACGCCTACGGCACCGAGCTGTTCCAGCCCACCATCCGGCGGCTGGTCGAGGCGTCCGGCGTGCCGTACCGCGACCTCGAGAGCGTGCAGCACCGGATCGTCGCCGACCACGTGCGGTCGGTGACGATGTGCATGGCCGACGGCATCCTCCCCGCCAACGACGGCGCGGGCTACGTCATCAAGATGCTGCTGCGCCGCGCCGCGCGCCAGGCGTGGCTGCTCGGCATCAAGCGCCCGATCCTGTTCGAGCTGGTCGCGGGCGTCGCCGAGAGCATGGGCGACGCCTACCCCGAGGTCCGCGCGCAGCAGGAGCGCATCGCGCAGATCGTGCACGCCGAGGAGGCGCAGTTCCTCGAGACCCTGGAGGCCGGGATCGAGCGCGTCGCGCACGTGCTCGACGCGCTGGGCGACGAGGTCTTGCCGGGCGACGTCGCCTTCGACCTGTGGCAGACCTACGGCTTCCCGCTCGACATGACCGTCGAGATGGCGGCCGAGCGCGGCGTGGTCGTCGATCGGGCCGGCTACGCGGTGGCGCGCGAGGCGGCGCGCGTCGCGTCGCGCGCCGGCGGCGGCAAGGGGGCGCTGTTCGCCGGGGTCGACGTGCTCGCGGGCATCGCCGCCGACCACGCACCCACCGAGTTCCTCGGGTACCTGCACGAGTCGGCGGAGGCGACGGTCGTGGCGCTCGTGGTCGATGACGAGACCGTCGAGGCGGCGGCGGAGGGCGCGGCGGTCCAGATCGTGTTCGATCGCACCCCGTGCTACCCGGAGGGGGGCGGCCAGGTCGGCGACGCCGCCAAGGTCACGTGGAACGTCTCCGGGACCGCGCCGGACGGCGCGCGCGGTGCGGCGCTCGTCGCGACCACCGCCAAAGGGCCCCAGGGGCTCGTCGTGCACCGCGGCCACGTGGCGCGCGGCACGCTGCGCGTGGGGGACCGCGTGCAGGTCGACGTCGACCCGGCCCGCCGCGAGACCCAGAAGCACCACACCGCCACCCACCTGCTGCACGCGGCGCTGCGGCAGGTGCTCGGCACCCACGTCGCCCAGGCGGGCTCGCTCGTGACCGCCGACCGGCTCCGCTTCGACGTCAGCCACGGCGCCGCGATCACCGAGCCGGAGCTCCACGAGGTCGAGACCCTCGTCAACGGCTGGGTCCAGGCCGACCTGCCGGTCGGCGCTCAGGTGGTGTCGATCGACGAGGCGCGCGCCGCCGGCGCGATGATGCTCTTCGGCGAGAAGTACGGCAAGGAGGTGCGGCTGGTCTCGGTCGGCGGAGCCGCGGGCACCGATGCCGCCTCGCTCGAACTCTGCGGCGGTACCCACGTGGCTCGGACGGGGGCGATCGGGCTGGTCTCGATCACGGCCGAAGAGGCCGCCGCCTCGGGCGTGCGGCGCATCGAAGCCGTCGCCGGCCGGGCGGCGCTCGCGCACGTGCGCGCCCTCGGCGACGCCGTCGCCCACGCCGGCCGTGCGCTCGGCGCGAAGCCCGACGAACTGGTCGCGCGCATCGAGAAGCTGCAGGCCGACCTCAAGGCTTCGCAGCGCGAGTCCGCCCAACTGCGCGACAAGCTCGCCGCCGCTCAGACCGGCGCGGTCGCGACCACCGAGGTGCGCGAGGCTGGCGGCGTGCGCTACGCCACGGCGCAGCTCGACGGCCTCGACGCCACGGCCCTGCGCAACGCGGCCGACGCCCTGCTGCAGCGCAGCGGCGCCGACCTGGTCGCCGTGGGCAGCGGCACCATGCTGGTCGTCAAGGCGAGCGAGGCGGCCCGCGGCCGCGGCGTGCACGCCGGCAAGGTGATCTCGGCGCTCGCTACCGCGGGCGGTGGGCGCGGCGGGGGCCGCCCGGACCTGGCGCAGGCAGGCGTACGCGACGAGGCCGGGCTCGCCGCCGCGCTCGCCGCGCTCGAAGGGGCGCTCGCCGCCTGACCCCTTGGGGGGCGGCGCGCGAAGGAGGATGGCGGAGGTGGTCCTGGCGCTCGACGTCGGCGAGGCGCGCGTCGGACTGGCGCGCGGCGAGTTGGGGGCGCCCTGGGCCTTCGGGCGCGGTGCGCTGCACCGCACCGGCCACCTCGCGCACGACGTCGCCGCGATCGCGGCGGCCGCGGCGACCGAGGGCGCGACCCGCCTGATCGTCGGGCTCCCACTGCGCGCCCAAGGGGGCGACTCGGCGCAGACGCAGCGCGTGCGCGCCTTCGCGGAGGCGCTCGTCGCGCACGGGCTGGTCGTCGAGCTCGTCGACGAGCGCTTCACGACCGCCCTCGCCACCCGCCAGCTCCGCGGAGCGCTCCCCAAGGCGAAGCGCCGCGAGAAGGGGCGCGTCGACGAGGCGTCGGCGATCGCGATCCTCGAGACCTGGTTGGCGCAGAGGGCCGACGCGGACGGCGCGCCGGGCGCCCCTTCGGATCCGGCGTGAACGAGCGCGCCGACCCCGAACGACGCGACGATCCGGGACGGCGCGGCGCGCGTCCCCTGCGCACGCTCGTCGCGACGGCGCTGCTCGCGGCCGTCGTGCTCGCGGCGTACGCCGCCTGGGCGCTGGCGCCGGTCGACCCGTCCGACGCTCGCGTGGTCGAGTTCGAGGTGCCGCGCGGGCGCTCGGCCGCCGGCGTCGCCGACGACCTGGCCGCCGCCGGCCTCACCCGCGACCCCCGCGTCGCCCGCGCGTTCCTGACGGTCACGGGCGCCGACACCCGGATCGGCGAGGGGCTGTACGATTTGCGGCGCGATCAGGGGTTCGCCGCCATCCGCGACACCCTGGTCGCCGGTGGCCGCCCCCGCACCGCGCGCCTGCTCCTTCCCGAGGGGCTGCGGCTCGACGGCGTCGTCGCGCGCGTCGCCGCCGCCGGCTGGTCCGAAGCGGTCGCCGCCGACCTCGCCGCGCTCCTCGCCGACCCGCCGGAAGCGTTGCGGCCGGACGGGCTCCCCGCCGGCGCCACCCTCGAGGGCTACCTGTTCCCGGCCACGTACGACCTGCCCGTGCGGCAGGGAGCCACCGAGCTCGCGCGCGCGCTGATCGACCGTTTCGAGCGCGAGCTCAGCGACGTCGTGCGCGCCGAGCTCGTCGCGATCGACCTCGCCGTGCACGACTGGGTGATCCTGGCCAGCATGGTGCAGGCGGAGGCCGGCGGCGACGACGAGATGTCCTTGATCGCAGGGGTGTTCCTGAACCGCCTCGACCTCGGCATGGCGCTGCAGTCGGACCCGACCGTCGCCTACGGCCTCGGCAAGGCGCTGCCGGACCTCGACTTCCCGGGTGGCGATTTCGACGTCGACCACGCATGGAACACGTACACGCGCTCCGGTCTCCCCGCGGGGCCCATCGGCAACCCTGGCGCGGCCGCGCTCGCGTCGGTCCTGACCCCGCAGCGGCGCGACGCGGACGGGCGCGCGTGGCTCTACTTCCTGCACGGACGCGATGGCGGGTTCCATCCGAACCTCGACTACGAGAGCCACCTGCAGGACGTCGCGCGCTACCTACGGTAGATTGCGGGCGGCAAACCGCCGAATCCATCCGGCCTCGGCACGCTCGTGCATGGGCTCACGGGAGCGCAGCGTGACTTTCTTGCTCGCCGTTTCGCGCGGAATCGACGCCATGACCACCCTGTTGGGGCGCGTCGCGTGGTGGGCGTCGCTCGCGATGGTGCTCGTCGGCGCCGAGAACGTGATCGCGCGGTACGGCTACGGCTTCATCAGCCGCACCTTCGGCGACGACGTCGCGGCCGCGCTCTCGAGCAACGTCTACTTCGAGATGCAGACGCTGCTGTACAACGTCGTGTTCTTGCTCGGCGCCGCCTACGTCTTCCGCGTCGACGGCCACGTGCGGGTCGACATCGTCTTCTCGCGGCTGCGGCCGCGCGCCAAGGCGTGGGTCGACGTCATCGGGATCGCGCTCTTCCTGTGGCCGTTCGCGCTCCTCACGATCTACTTCTCGCAGAGTTACGTCGGCCGCTCGTGGGCCGTGCTCGAGATGAGCCCCAACGCCGGCGGCCTCGCCCGCTACCCCATCAAGACCTTGATCGTCGTGGCGTTCGCCCTGCTGATGGCGCAGGGCCTGTCGCAGATGATCAAGCACGTCGCCTTCCTGCGCGGGCGCAGCGACTCGGGCAGCCACTACGCGCTCGAGGCGGCCGAGGCGCGGACGACGACGGTCACCTCGCACGCCGCGCTGCCCGGCGGCGGGGCCCGCTGATGCTCGGCCTGGCGATGTTCGCCGCCGCGATCGGGCTCCTGCTGGTGGGCTTCCCGGTCGCGTTCTCGCTCGGGGGCGTGGCCGTGCTGTTCACGCTGATCGGCAGCGACCTCAGCAGCGTCCTGTGGGGGCTCGACCTCCCGTGGGACCCGGAGTTCCGGCTCGCGCGGCTCAACATCCTGCCGCAGCGGATCTTCGGCACGATCATGGACAACTACACGCTCGTCGCGGTCCCGTTCTTCGTCTTCATGGGCGTGATGCTCGAGAAGTCGGGGCTGGCGGAGTCGCTGCTCGAGACCATGGGCATGCTGTTCGGGACGCTCCGCGGCGGCCTGGCCATCTCGGTGGTCGCCGTGGGCGCCCTGCTCGCCGCGTCGACCGGGGTGGTGGGCGCGTCGGTCGTGACCATGGGCGTGCTCGCGCTGCCGGTCATGCTCAAGTACGGCTACTCGAAACCGCTCGCCACGGGGGT